>JBKPEN010000183.1:0-9330 GCA_046728425.1 Thermoproteota archaeon | reverse complement strand
AATCAGAATGTTAGTTGCGCGTATTATGCCATCTAAGGCTGACTGGCCAGTACCATAAATGTTGTCAAAATCATGTTTTGTTTCAGCGTCATTGACAGCAATAATAGGATACATCAGCTTGCCCGCCTTTTGCATAGCACGTAATCTAATGACACCCGTAGTTGTTTCTTCAGTACCTCCTTTTATTGAGTTAAAATTTTTCTTATGCATTTCAACGGTCAGATCTGCGCCGTCGTCAATAGTGACATGTGGTTCAAACATCATAGCAGAATGAATATCATCATAATACTCCTGCTGCGTTACGCCTCTGCTTGCAAATATCGAAATACCTTCATCCTGAGCTAAAGAGGCAGCAACATCATCCTGTGTGCTCAATGGATTGCAACCACACCATGATAGCTCGGCGCCGGCAGCTTTGAGAGTCCTAACAAGGACTCCGGTTTCCTTTGTAACATGTAGACATCCAGCAACCCTTATCCCTCTAAGAGGCTTGGTTTTTTCGTATTTCTGACGCAGTGCAACCAGTACAGGCATGTGGGCTTCTGCCCACTCGATACGGCTCCTGCCTTCTTTGGCAAGTGTGGTGTCTTTGATGCGAACTTTCATTCAGTTTTGACAATATTAATGCCATATATTAGTTCTACAGCAATAGACCTCTTGAACGCATTATCTGAGTCACCTGATCGTCAGAGACTGGTCCAAACTCCTCATAAAACTGTCCGACGGATCCGAAATCATGGGGCATATGCAGTACTATAACAGAATCGGACTCCTGTTCTAGTACCTCCACGGATTGAGAGGGTGCGACTGGAACCGCGATAGTGAGGCTTAATGGGTGCTGCTTTCTTGCCCACCTTGCAGAAGCAATGACTGTAGCGCCTGTAGCAATGCCATCGTCAACTATAATGACGTTTTTGTCTGCAATCTTATAACTAAGATCCGGCTTTCTGTATGCTGCAGATCTGCGCCTGATTTCTGTGGCCTGGCGTACCCTTTCGCTTTCAATGTAGTGCTGTGGTATTCGCAGCGCGCTTACAATATACCTATTGATGTAGGAAGTACCATCCTCCATCACCGCCCCTATTGCAAGTTCCTCGTTCTCCGGTGCTCCGAGCTTTCTCGGTATCACAATGTCAAAGTCTGCGGCAAGCTTCTTGGCTACAATATCCGCTAGTATGACGCCTCCCCGGGGAATGCCAAGTACTGTCGCAGGGGCATATCCATGCTTGGCCAACCTTTCTGCAAGAAGATTACCAGCATCAATCCTATCGCGGAACTTCATAATATGACTTCTCATATTACAGTTTTAAGCCTTGGTTGTTACAGGTATTGCAATAGCAGGAATTGGCAGGCAGGAACACTTTAGGTATTGCGGCTTCCATATAATAAGACGCACTAGGCGGCACTCTTTTTCCTACTCTTCTCTGCTTGGAAAAGAATCAAAACACAAAACTTATTTTTTTATATTTACTTTTAAGGCTTAACTTTCGAGTTAATTGCACTTCTGAATAAGAATGGCCTGAACGATTTTTAGGATGAATTTTGGAGCATTATATTGTCCCATCGATTAGCTTCCAACATCACCTACAGCTTAGTGGCATGAACTCAAGTCGATTTGTCACAATTATCACCAATGCAAATAGAATTATGGTCTATGCAAGAGTATATCTGCTGGCTTCTTTCCCTTTTGTTTTGATTTGATTTTTCTTATCTGTGTAGTAAAAACAATACTCTGCGAAAACTATAATTCTGACAATGATTATTGCTCAGGCCTGTGCGCAAGCTACAGATTGCTGTGATTGGCTACAATAAGGACAGGTGTACTGACATTGCAAGCAAGATGGCATATGAAGTGGGCAAGGAAATTGCATGTGCTGGCGCAGTGCTGATCTGTGGAGGACTTGGCGGTGTAATGGAATCTGCATGCAAGGGCGCAAAAGAATACGGCGGCACTACAGTTGGGATAATACCGCAGGAGGAGTTCTTGTATGCGAATGAATATTGCGACATTGTGGTATGCACTGGCATAGGCTATGCAAGAGATTTTGTTGTTGCATCTTCTGCTGATGGAATAATCGCAGTTGGTGGGGGAGTAGGGACTCTCATTGAGCTAGGTGTAGGATATATGACTAAGAAGACAATGGTAGCGATATCGGGAAGCGGAGGTGTAGCAGATATTTATGGGGGGAAGTTTTTGGATGAGCGCAACAGGGTTTCAATAACTGTTGCAAAAGATGCAAAGACAGCAGTAGAAATGATACTTGCTACTACTGTGAAAGCAAAATGAGCCAAAAGAATTGCTAATCTTGATATTTGACCAAATATGGATCAGGATCGTAGAACGGCCCATATTTTGCAGCCAACTCTTGCAGATTGCGAATAATGTTTTTAACACCAAATTCCTGTACTGTGGTGAATAGCTCCTTTCTCAACCCCATGCCTAGCTTGAGTGCCTTTTCCAAATCTTCTTTGCTGCATACCCCATTTGAAATAAGCCACGCTGCATTGTTGGCAGCCACTCCGATCAGTGCGGTTGGATTGTACTTTGCAGCCTCTTGCTCTGTTAGGTTTATACGCTCATACTTGTCGCCTTTATATTCAAAAAAGCCCCTCCCTGACTTTTGGCCTAAATTCTTTTCGTCAAACAGCTGTTTTATCTTAGGATGTGGCCGGATGACCTTCTTGTCTCGAGAGTGCATCTCAACAGTTGCTTTGTGTATTACGTCAAGGCCACTATAGTCGGCAAGCTCGAATATCCCCATTGGGAATGCTAACTTGAATTTGACTGCAGAGTCGATAGTGGTCATTGGAACGTTGTCTCTTTCTTGGCAGTAGACAGCTTCGTGAACAAGCGGTATAAATATGCGGTTGACAATAAAGCCAGCGACATCTTTTTTACAGAGCACTGGCTGCTTACCAAATTTCTGCACAAGATCTATTGCCATGTCAATCATGCTTTGGTTGGTTTTGCCTCCAGGTATAACTTCGACTAGGGGCATCAGCTGTGGCGGATTGAAAAAGTGAAGGCCGACAAATCGCTCTGGCCTACTTGTAAGTGCAGCCATTTCTGTGATTGGAAGAGTGCTTGTGTTTGAAGCATAAAGTGTCCTGCTCTCTGCAAGGCTGTCAACCTCTGCATATACCTTCCTTTTTAAGTTCATGTCCTCTGGTACTGCTTCAATGAGCAGGTCTGTACCTTTGAGAGCCTGCTCTAGGTCAACTACTGGTTCGATTCTAGCAAAGATCTTGTCTGCCTCTGTCTGCGACAGCTTCTGCTTTTCAACCAACTTATTGAGCGACCATTTTATCTTCTCCATTGCTTTGTCAAGAAAAGACTTCTCGATGTCGCGCAAGGCTACATTGTAGCCGGCCATTGCAGATACCTGAGCAATACCGTGGCCCATAATACCAGACCCAAGAACGGTTATCTTATTGATTGTTGAGAGTGACATTATAACCTAAGCATGGCTTTTGGGTAATTTTTAATGTTGCTAATTGAGCATCATCTTTAAACTATACTTGACTATATTGGTGTGGTAATTGGATTTACAGCGCTTTGTTGCAGATGTGACATCGCTTTCTGGCAGAATGTCAGCCGGCGAGTCTGAAGAAATAGTCGAGAGAATGAACTTTGTAAAGAACAGACTCATCGAGCTCTACATGAGAAATCTTGTCAAGATAAATCATTCAGCGATGGAGCTTGTATGCGCCAAACACCTGATCCGCTACGGCTATAAAGTTGACGTGGAGAAGCAGCTTACAGATATTTTGATCTGTGATGTATATGCGGAAAAGGGGGACGGTGCAGCCATTGTTGAAATTGAGACCGGCTTTATTCCACCGGAGCACGCACTCGATCCGCTGTCCTACTATGCTGCAAGGATTGCAAGCAAGGTAGCACGCTATAGCAAGTACGCGAATCAGTTCGTCTTGGCGACCCCTCCTGTCAGCATTCTTCCAATACCCGCCCTGTTCAGGCGCCCACCTCGTGACAGAAGGCCTAGTGAGATCAAAAAAGTCAAAGTATTGTGTGATAAATATTACAAGAATCCCCCTGTGACTGAAGATGAAATTCTAAACGGACGGCTACACATAACATATATCATAAATATTGATGCAGGTAAGGTAGTCGAAATGGACATCGATTCATACTTTGATCATGTGGGCGGCATGTTGTCTACCTGTATGGACCTATGAGAATTTTGTGATAGTCTTTTGACCATGCATCGGCCTTTTGTCTTTTGAGACTCGAACCATCGCAGTTCTTCCATCTGCTTTTTCGACTGCCGCCCTGACAACCTTTAGCACATTGTCATCTTTGGTGCCACTAACGTACACTACATATACGAGCGCCTGATCCTTTCCATCTACTTTCCTTATAACTCGACCAATCCTCTGTGCCACCTGGTTCATATTAGATGTGCTAGCAATAATTATTGCAATTCCTACTTGCGGTACATCGTACCCAATTTCAAGCGTATGCACCGACAGTAATGGAAAATAATCTTTACCCCAGCTTTCCAGGATCTCCTTCCTCTCTTTTGGTTTGATTCCGTTGTGTATTGTTTGCGCTGGTATTCCATCTGCTTCCAATATTGACTTTAGTTGTTGAATTGAGTCGATAGTTTCGCTAAAGATCATGATGCGCTCTCCTGTGTGCTTCTTGACCAGCTCAGCTGCCTTGAGTAGCTTCTGTCTAGTAGCGCTGAGCAATTCTTTGCGCTTTCGCACATGAGCAAACCATATTTTTGCCATCGACGCCCGCGAGCCGCCACGCATTAGTATCTTGGTCATCTTCACAGGATCATAGGCCCGAAGCTTTCTTGAGATATCCTTTATTGCTGTACTTGCCTCATCATAACTTTTTTGCTCCTCCGACGTAAATCTGACCTGTACTGGCTCGACGATGGGTTTGGCAAGCCTGCCATCGGTGACTGCATCTTTGATCATGTATTTCTTTACAGGTGGAACAACAGTTAGGATTGTTTGATATTTTGGGTCGTTTTCGTTTATGGTCGCGGTGAGTCCTAGAATCGCCTTGCGGGAATCTTCTACAATAATATCAAAGATGCTGTCAAATGCAACTGCGCTTTCACTGACAAGATGGACTTCATCAAGTACTACCATGTTGGCGTTCCTTATCAGGTTGTAATTATTGATAGCACTCTGATATGTACTGATAGTGATCTCTCTAATGTCCTTGCGCTCCCCATAGTAAATGCCGATGTGGTCATCAGAAATGCCATACCGTCGCAGACGCCTAACATTTTGTTCTATCAGCACTATCCTTGGAACCAGAAACAATATTGTGAAGCGATCCTGTCCTGACAGCTTAGCCGCCCACCTTGCACACTCAAATGCAATCTCGGTCTTACCTGTGCCAGTGCTAAAGATGACGGATCCACGGCAGCCGTTATTAATCCATGCTTTGGCAGCCTCCATCTGATCCCTTTTTAACTCAAATGGAAAATGCATTGTAGATATCGCTGGCGGCATGCAACAAGTGAAAGTCAAGCGAATAAAAACTTTAATGATCTCGGCTAAACATGATATAGCATGAAGCCGCTAATCTATATGCTCCACCAAGACGATCCTTCCAAGTGTACGGCGGCCAAGCTGGTCCGGTTTCGCTTAGCAACGCCCATCAAGTCTATCTCAAAGACTACTATTGTGCTTAACCCATTCTCAGAGGATCCTGTTTTGAGACACGACCATACAGTGGCAGATTCTGTGTGTGCTATTGATTGCTCATGGGAGCATGCAGAGGAGGTGTTAAAGCATCAGCGCCTTGCTGCTCATGGAATAGCAAGAAGGCTCCCTGCGATGTTGGCTGCAAACCCGACTAACTACGCCAAGCTTGACAAGCTATCAAGTGTCGAGGCGCTTGCTGGCGCCCTCTACATCTTGAATGAAAAAGAGCTTGCGGCAAAAATGATGGACAAGTTCAAGTGGGGCCACACATTTCTTGAGCTCAATGCCGACCTTCTACATGACTATGCAGATGCAGAAACACAAGAGCAAGTAATTGAGCTGGAAAAGGAGTACTTTCCTCAACTGATAAGAAATTACTTTTGGAAGACTAGTAAGTAACGCCTAGGTTTAATACCAACTCTGTCCATTGATATCATGTGTGAGCCAGTGGGCGGGTCACTCGAAAGAGAGGAAACTCCTCCCTCACTGCAGGCACCCGAATTAGCGATAATTAGCCGAAGACGGCTGGCAACGGAACAGAAAAGATATCCAGCCAGAATGTCACGATGATGGTGAATAGCCTGAGGTCTCTGATACTGGAATGAAACTGCCGACCCGGGTGGAGCAAGGCTAAATAGAGCATAAGGTCCTGCACCTGCTCCGGTTGGCTGCTCAGCGGAATCCCGCTTAGAACAGAAGGAGAGTTATTGCTGGCACGCACCATAGTTTATCAAACTTCCATTAGTCACTACATTAGAACATCGGTAGAAAATTGTGTCTTGTATAGTATGGTACAACCATGATTTGCCATCAATATGGTGGTTATTATGGCTATGTTAATGCATTAGATCGAGACCGTCTATTTTTGTCGACAGTGATAGATCGGTTTCTATTCATTTCCTTTATCAAGACATCTCAAAGCTGTGATAAACAACTATTTTTTTATACAAAAAGTTGACTGACCTTAGGCTGTGCAGCCAGAGATATGTATTCTTCTAAAGTGCATTACAGCTTCTAATTTGCTGAAATAATTGACTTTTGATGCTGTAAATTCCATGATATCTTTGATGTCTGGATCAGCAATGCATCATACGACGAAGAGCTGCCGCACCCTGTGAGATGGCTTAGACTACCTTGCTCTGTCTAATTCTACATAAATCACTATTCTAGGTCTCGTATGTTCTTGTATTCCTCGCTAGAGTTTGTGCCTGTACTGGACTTTCTTTCTTCTATTATACGTATGTTCTGCTCAAAATCAGGAAGCTGGACTACTCTCTGTCCGTAAGGTGTAGCTTTGAATGCTTCAAATTCATGTGTATGCTGCTCCCTAGCTGGCTCTGTTGTATACGAATGCCCCTTTGCTAGTTCGTCGTCATCGACCACGAGCCAGAGAACCTTCCCATCGTAGGCGTCGGCTAGATACTTTGGGATCCACGACTTGTCTTTGTTAACTATTCCTCTCTCTACGCGCATGTAGTTCTGTGTCACCTCTTTGATCTCACCAACATCATGACCATCGTTTGCCTTTACCTTCTTGCCCTTTAGCTGTTCCCACAATATCCTAGGTCCTTCGCTGCTTGCCATTATAAAACGATGCAGCATATCTGCTATAAAGATTGAAGAAAAGAGTTCTGCAATAGGCTATGAATGTGCTTTCGATCTAATCCTAAGGCCTTCTTGCCTTTTCAAGGCATACCCCTAGTTGCAGGCAGCGATTATCAGAGGTTGAGTAGCTAAAGTGGTGCAACTGCTTTCCTGATTTATCTGACTCTAATAATGGCAATATTATTATTATTTGATAGTGAAGAAGCTGAAATGTAAATCAAAACTTAAATTCACTTCAAAAACTATATGCATTTTATTGTTGCAAGGACTTACCCTTATCAAATTGGGTGGCTCTGTTGTCACCTTTAAGGAAAAGCCACTCGCAGCTAATATTGATGCAATACATGGCATTTCGCACGCTCTGACGCAATTAGATGTTCCTATCATAATTGTGCATGGCGGCGGCTCTTTTGGCCACTACTGGTCGGTAAAATATAATATGCATACCAAGCCGGCCAACTATGACCTCCATGGAGTCTCCATAGTGCATGAATCAATGATCGCACTAAATCAGATAATCGTCAATTCCATTATGGGGATGGGGCTTAATCCATATGGCATACCACCATCGGCTCTTACAACAGGCCGCAAGCCAACGTTAGCACGGATAAGGCACGTCTATGCCATGGCCCAGTCAAAGGTAATACCGGTTACATTTGGTGACATAGTCTACGTTGGAGGTACAAAATATTCTATCCTATCCGGCGATGCACTTATGACAATTCTGGCAAGAGCGCTGCGACCGTTAAGGATCATATTTGCGACCAATGTCGATGGAGTATACAAAGACAATGTGAGAAGAGAACTTGTAGAGGAAATACGGATCGAAGACAAGAGCAAATCAATTGAGTACTTCAAGGCAGGCACTGACGCAACGGGTGGAATGCAAAGAAAGGTTACAGAAGCATTTAAGATTGCATCACACGGAATGGATGTAGTGATAATAAACGGACTTATACCCGAACGCATTATAGAAGCAGCAAAAGGCACGGTAAAGGTTGGTACGGTGGTAAAGGGGAGAAAGAGCTAGTTGCCAGACACTTTTGACGCGTCCTCTGATATCGAGGTAATCAAGCAGCGCAAAAAGGAGGGTATAGACATTCCACTTCAGAAGAACGTACAGGCAAGAACTATCTCTACATACTTGGAATATGTCAGGCTAGTGCATAACGCGCTGCCTGAGGTGAACTATGATGATATTGACACTTCGATGACTTTTCTTGGGAAAAGATTTTCGGCACCGATTATAATAGACTCTATGACTGGCGGCACTGACGAGGCAACTGTCATCAACGGCAGGCTGGGAGAGCTGGCAGAAAAATATGGCTTTGGCATGGGGCTTGGGAGTCAGAGAGCAGGACTCAAAAGTGAAGAGCTTGCTGCCACTTATTCAATAGCAAGAAAGAATGCACCAGATGCGTTCTTAATAGCAAACATAGGCGGGGCACAACTTTCTAAAGGGTTCACGGTGGACGAAACTAAAAAAATAGTAAAAATGATTGGGGCAAATGCGTTGGTGGTGCACTTGAACCCGCTGCAGGAGCTTGTACAGCCAGAGGGCGAGCCACGCTATAAGGGAGTTCTTGCCCAGATTTCAGAGCTTGCTAAGACCATAGATGTACCGTTGATAGTCAAGGAGGTGGGCGCAGGGATTTCCAAAGAGGTTGCCATAAAACTGGAGATGGCCAACGTTTCAGCGATCAATATCGCTGGAGCTGGCGGCACTACTTGGGCTGGTGTTGAAAAGTTACGGGCAGAATCTCTCAAAGACGATCTGAAGAAGCACCTTGGTGAGATGTTCTGGGACTGGGGCATTCCGACGGCTGCCAGCCTCATAGAGGTTAGGCGCGCAGTGAAAGTGCCGCTCATCGCATCAGGTGGTCTGCGCAATGGGCTCGAAGTTGCAAAGTGCATAGCACTTGGTGCTAACATGGCCGCAATGGCATACCCGTTCCTTCAAACAGCTGCGCAATCACGCGAAAGCCTCTTTGCATTTGCAGATACAATTCTTGCAGAGCTTAAGAGCACGATGTT
>JBKPEN010000008.1:0-1509 GCA_046728425.1 Thermoproteota archaeon | reverse complement strand
GTACACATGAACCTTTGTTATATGCAAGAAAAATACAATAGATCAACAAAAACGAAAAACAGTTATGCGATGTTAATTATTCCTGATAAGAGGAACACAAGGAGATTGTTGCTGCTACCTTAAAGGATCTACTAGAATCGTTAAGTATCCTGTGAGATTGTGCTGATTTAGAAATCCTGCATAGGAAAATAGTAAAAATAGTAAAAAAGGTTTTACCTAAGAAAGTGGTGGCGAATGATAGATCTCATACTATAGGGGAGAATAACTAAGAAAGGTAAAAAACATTCAGATGGAAGAATTAATCAATAACCAATTGTCTACATAATGGCTTGATCGGCTATCTGAATTGGTGTATGGATCTCCTGTAGCAGAAGCATTGCAACTGTATTCGATGAAAATGGAGAAGTTATATCAATATAATTTTATTGAGAATATAAACTTACTAACTTAACAACAATCAGCATGAATGGCTTTTGTTTACCTTTATTCACTTAACGTAAGGCATTTTTTGTTTTTGCTAACTACCTGTCTTCATTATTCAAATATTTTTTATGTGTTTCCATCCTAGCATAAAGAAACAGTTATGTGGAAACATTCCCTATTATTAGAAATTCACCGACTTTATTCTAAGAATTCTCTTTGGGTTAAATCCGTGTTAACACCTGCTGCTGCTCGGACTCCTTCAGCAGCGGCAATAATTAATTGTGCGGGAGTAATTACAGATGCATCGCCTGCCGCATATACTCCTTGAATGTTTGTTCTACCAAACAAATCTACAACAATACCGCCAAGTGGATTATATTTGCATCCTAATTGTTTACCAAAACCAGACGCTTGAACTGGTTGCGGCGCCACAAAACCACCTTTTCTCAATACGCTTTCTCCATTTTCAAAGACTATTTTCTCTATCTGTCCGTTTTTTCCTTCAAAGTTTTTAATTTTATGTTCTATTATTTTTATTCCCTTATTCTCAAGTAAAGTTTTTTGCGCAGAATTTTGAAAGGCCTCACCATTTGTGCATACAATCAAGTCTTTAGACCAATTATAAGTAGTCTGAATAAAACTAAAAGTAGCCTGAACTTGTTCACCTATAATAACAACCAAAGGTTTATCTCCTAATTCATATCCATCACAATAGGGGCAATGAAATAAACTCTTGCCATAGTAGTCAGAAATATTTTCTATATTTGGTAAAACATCTTTTAGACCTGTAGCGATTATTATGGTCTTGGATTGATATCGTTCATCATTCTCTGACGTTAATAATTCAAACGGTAGTTTACTGTTTTCATTATTTTTGATTACTGAAGTTACTTCTCTTTTTGCATATATAACAGAAGGATATCTACCTAGTTCCTTGTGAGCAATTTCTCTAAATTCTTTTGGTTTTATCCCGTCACGTGTAATAAATCCATGGGATTCCTGTGAAACAGCATTTCTGGGAGTGTTGTTATCAAGCAATATGACGTTTCGTCTTGCTCGTCCTAAGATAAGAGCAGCATTTAAACC
>JBKPEN010000216.1:0-2392 GCA_046728425.1 Thermoproteota archaeon | reverse complement strand
TTGATTACTGACCTTCCAATGATCTTACCTGCTTTGAGCTCCTCAAGGGCAGTGTTTGCTTGATCCAGAGTAAATTTTCTAGATACTAATGATTGGATCTTGTTCATCCTAGCCAATGCAACCAGTTCTACTAGGTCAGCGAATTTGCCAGTATAAGCACCGGTCAATGTAAATGCCCGTAGTGGAACAAGTGGAAGGTTCAGCTCTAGTGATCCACCAAACAACCCTACCATTACAAGCCGACCCCTCTTCCTAAGCATGTTTAGCGAGTTTGGTCCGGTCTTGCCATTGTTCACAAAGTCAATGACTGTTTCAGCGCCAAGGCCGTCAGTGACTTCCTTGACACTCTTGACTGGGTCGCCAGCCGCTGAATTGATAATTTCGTCGGCTCCTAGTCTCTTTGCTTCCGCAAGTTTCTTCTCATCAATGTCCACAATGGCTATTCGCGCATTTGTTGTTGCCTTGGCAAGCTGTACTGCCATTAGTCCGAGGCCACCAGCTCCGATTACAACAACCATTTGACCCGGATGCGACTCTGCCCTCTTGACAGCTGTATATGCTGTGAGGCCGGAGCAGGCAAGCGATGCAGAAGAGTTTAGATCGAGCCCGTATAGCTTGACGAGATATTTGTAGCTAGGGACGAGAACCATTTCTGAATACCCGCCGTCTTGATATATCCCTAAGCTTCTTGGACTATCACAAATATTTTCTTCACCAGTGCGGCATGCGGGGCATATGCCCTCACCTATCCAAGGATAGACTAGTACTTTATCGCCTTTCGAAAAGCCTGTGACTGATTCGCCCATTTCATCTATCGTGCCGGCAACTTCATGGCCTGGTGTAAGAGGGAACTTTACACCACGGTCTTCAACCTTCATAAACACGCCCTCTGGGCCAGCATACCCCCCTTCCCACAGATGTAGATCACTATGGCACACACCTGCACTTTCAACCTTTACAAGAACCTGATCGCTCTTTGGCTTTGGAATGTTGACGTCCTTGATTTCAAGGGGCTCCTTTGTCTTTATTATCCGTGCAGCCTTCATGTCTGGAAATACTAAAGATCGTTATTAATAGTTAGCAAAAGGCTTGCTCTTCTTTTTTAGGATGGGGGACTGTTATATTATTTACTCTATTAATATTATTCTCATTAATATCACCACTATATGCTGTTTTGTAATCTTGAAAGTAGACTTCTTTGATGATCTCTGCCAATGCCTGCAGCTCCTCTTTGTCATTAAGCTCATTTTGTCTATTTGGTTCTATGCCTAATGACTTTAGTTCATTTTGCCAATACTCCTTCCTTCTTGTCTGGACTCTCTTTCTTGAATGCTTAGCTACAGGCACCATAAAGGCTGAAAATATTTTTGCAGCGCTGAAATTTAAGAAAAACAGAAGATATACCCGGTTGCAAAATTCATTCAAGATTAATTAATCCTCTGTACAGAGGAATCACAGGAAGGCAGCAATATGATTCTTAAATTTGAAATGAATTGTTTGAACAAAAATTATGAAGATGGTTGATTACTTTATAAATACAATAATTCAACTATGCATCTTCGATGCGATATAAATGCACCCAGATGACCTAAAAGCGATATGGATTTGTCATGAATGCAGAACGGTGTTTGTTTTCCACAGTGATATTGAGGACCATAAGGACTTAACAGGACATAAGATAATTGAAAAGGCGCGGACAATGATTCCGCCAGAGGAGACATTGGTATAGTAATGCCATATTATGGTTATAATATGGCATTATTACTGTTATTTCTTTAGAAGTCAGACAGCTTTTGGTTGTGACGGCGAGTTTACTATCTTTTGTAAACCATATACTTTGCTCATGATTTATTGCACCAGTGAAATGCAGCCCACCAATTGTTCAATGTCATAAATCAGAATTGACGTACAGCAGTATTTAATAGAGCTCTATAGTTTGCACGTTATAGGAGCAAATCCTTCTTAGATTGAAAAACAAAACCAATGGAGACCATAATAATGAGATCTGCAGATGATTAAGACTAGTCCAGCACTGAACAAGGAGAGGGAGCGCAGGATCAGATGATAATAATGCATCAGGATCAATTTTTTAAGTTATAAGATATAATTATACACTCTCTTCAAAAAAATGAGCGAGGAACGACAACCTCTTGAAATTGAAGTACTAAAATGGGATGCACATTCATTTACCATAGAGGGTGTAAATGATCAATTAGAAAGACTAGTTAGAGAACAGAAGATGATTCGAACCCTTGCTTTAATGCACAATGGCAAGATGGTTAGAATTAGCAGAGATGTCAAACTTAAATCAAGGAAAGACTTCTCCTACTTGGCGCCAGAGGTTGAGACCACGGCCACTGAGAATACACTTTATCAAGGTACAACGTTTGAA
>JBKPEN010000225.1:0-3693 GCA_046728425.1 Thermoproteota archaeon | reverse complement strand
TTGATTAGCTTTGCTGCCCTATGGGATGATATGACCTTCAAGCTATTTGGAGGACACAAAAGAAGAAAAGCGCTAATGCTTGGATTTGCCAATCTAATAGCTGCTGTCACAATCGAGGATTTTGCATGGTTTGTCAACAGGTGGTTGGTTCCTTTGGCAGATGATCCAAAAGGTGGACAGCTCATGCAATTTTCTGACTGGACTTCGATGCATCTTGGAGCGATAGATATAGGCAGTTTCGTCATACCATATTGGTATATCATCGCCCTTGTTATAGTCACACTAGCATACTACGGGGCATTTAGAAACCACGACCAAGTATACTGATAGAAAGATATACGCTCGACATTTACGGCAGCGACAACGACAACAACAACAATAGATGCAATGTGAGAAAATATATCTGCAGATAATTCATAAAATTTTAGGTAATTGTCTATTAATTAAGCGAATCAGCATTGATTCAATGTCATGGCCTTTTTTAATTTACTTGTTTTCTGCCTCTTATAGCCCAAATACCTTTCGTAGTGTGCATTAAGATCGAACTTTAAGCCTAGAGCTTGTTCTTAGAGTGCAGATATATAGCAATGCCTGCTATAATCACGGCAGTAGGTGTGACATAGAACAGCATCAATTCGTCAAATGGAATCAACTGGTTGCCTACAGAAATATCAAAGCTTGCTACTAGAGGGTTGTCTTGATACTTTTCGTCGCCAGGTATCCTAGTTTGCAGAGCTACTGCATAATTGCCCGTCTCATTAAAGGTGTATGGAATAGATATGTCGCTAAACTCCTGAAACTTATAAGGCATCTGAGCTATGATGGCGCCTGATTGCTTTTCGGTAACCACCATTGCAGCATAGATATTGTAAATATTTGAATTATTTTCAAGCACACTAAAGTTTAGAGATGTGGAACTATCGTTTGCAATTGGAGTAGCGGGATTTGGTGAAAATACCACTTGATAGTTGTCTATATTTTTTGTAGCACCAAAGAAGTGGGCATTAGCAACTCCTGTTTGGATTATAAGAAGAACGCAAATTGTGAGGACAAAGGATGGTAGTGACAGTTTGGACATTTTTTGCTAGTAAGACATAGTACTGCACATACATATTTCAACACTACGTAGTACATTCCACGAATAAACGCCTCTAAGTGCATTCATTTTTTCAATTCTTCATTTATTGTAAAAAGAGAGAAAAAAGATACAGCTTCTCTCGCTCCTCTTCCTACTTTAGCTCTGTTCTGCCGGCTTTCTGTACGTCCTTATTCTTCTTCTTTACTTTCATAAATAGAATGGCGCTGACTATTCCAACTGCAATCACTGCTGCTGAAGGGACTGCAATATACAGATAGTCAAATGGCCCTGACACATTGATAAAAAAGGTAAACGGCAGGACTTCTCCGCTATAGATTTTGTCATTCAAGTCAACATACAGAACGTATTTACCGGCTTGGTTGAACGTAAATTCGTGAGTATAATGTCCAGAAGGTACAATTATTGGATTCGTCGTCTGAAGTACAATACCATCCTTGACTAGCCTCATCATAATTGGTACATCAGCTGGATGATCACCATTGACCCCTACTATTCTTAGCAGAATGCTCGTTGGATTACTGCTGCTGGCTGTTGGGGTCTTTGGCTCTGTTGTCATTTCAACTTCATAGTTGCCTATTCTTTGCTTGGACGCTCCTTGCAGCAGATCTGCATATATATCTCCAGAGTTGGCTAGCGTCAACCCTGTAACTATTAATATGAGGATTAGAAGTGCGGTTCTCAAGTCCCAATTATTGGTTAGTATATACCGGCTATTATAGTTCTTCTAGCATCTCATTGTAATTATCTATAACTTTATCCATAAAGCTCGTAGTGTATTTTGAGAACACTTCAGCAACCAAATCTCTTTCTACAACACGGTAAAGCTGACGATATTCACCATGTCTTATCAAAATAATGCCTGCCTCTCTTAGTCGCTTAAGCTGTAATGAAACTGTTGAAGGAGCCTTTCCTGTGTGATCTACGATTTCATTGAACGTACACATGTCATGTTCTAGAATAAAGAGCAATATCTGCCTGACAGGCTCATGTCTGACAAATTTCAAAATTGCCGATTCTTTATCTGAGACAGTTAAAGGGTAGTATCTCGTCATCCTTGACTCTCTATTGACCTTTATGGCGTTTGCTCTTTCAAGCCCTAATAGGTGATAGCTAAGAACACCATTGACAAGGCCTGTCAATCTCAAAAGTTCTCTGTAACGTATGCCGGGCTTTTCCTCTATGTTCCTAAGTAGTATCGCTCGTGTGTCTACCACATGGACTGATTGGTCCATCATTTAGCCACCCTTAATACTCCCAAGGCAAAGAGGGCCAGCATGATTAAGAGTATGACATGCGGTAATTCAACGCCTATTGCAGAAATGTCGATTATGCTACCTGCCCCAACGGCGCTTAGAAGGTATAGAAACTCCACTACAGCAAGTGCAATAAAGCCAAGCGTCATAAACAGTAACCTACTCGTGGTGTTTCTAGAATATGCAAGGATGGATACTACGCCTAGAAAGATAGCGACAGTCAGACTAGCGATGTGTAAGATGATATGGTAGGCCATTGAAGGGTGCGCAAGATGTGGCAGAACGAGGGGTGCGACTACGCCAATAACGATTGCTGTAATTAGTCCAAGCAATATCGGCTTGCTTGGCAGCTCTTTTATGGGCTCGGCCCTACTGCGCCTTTGCATTCTATAGGTATTTTGTGGTCTGCCTCCTCTAATAGGCCAATTGGTACATACATCGAAATAGATGAAGACAGTTTTGAACATAGTACTTTGCCTTATATTCCCTTAAAAACAAAAGCAGTATGAATTTGTATCAAGGAGTAGGAGAGAATTACAAACATAGCTCTATTCCACTCTAGTTGCCTTAATATCCTGATTCCAGATACTTCAAGAATAAGAAGTAAAAATAAGAGGATAAAGATCGGTAGTTGTAGTCTTTTCAACAATTTTGTAGCTTGTTGACGGTATATTGAGCAACAAGTGCTAGCTAGCGATATCTCTACACTGCTTTACAGTAATCGAAATGGGAATCATTAATGCGGATTTTCAATGTAGAGTAAAATAAGCTTCTTTGCAAGTTTTTCTTAATCATTATTAAGAGAATGTATCCTCATTTCAGCTACGGGGTTCGCATATGCATGTCTGTGACAGAAGATAATAAAATATGATGCTTTTCATGCCTACCATGTTATCGAAAAGAAGAGCACATTTGCTTTCACCTAATTGTGCTGCATTAACGAAGCGTTGGCAATTCCGTCTCCTTTAGGCGCTTCTTGCAAAACATCGAAGGTTAGATTCGTGTTTTTTACCTGCTTGCCGTCAGCGTCAGTAACAGTTACTTCAATATGATATGTGCCAGGTACATTGAAACTGCGGGTAACGTTTTGACCAGTCAGAGTCAAACCGTCGCTGAATTTCCATTCAAACTTATAAGGTTCTTTTCCACCCCTGGCCACGCCATGAAATGCGCCTTCCTCGCCTACGGCCAATTTTGCATTGTAGTTTTCTCTGATTGCAAATGGAAGGCTGTTGTCCCCCTGTTTGTTACCACTCAATCCACCGACTAATGGCTGAAACATTCCCCGTAGGGTTTGATTGTTTACTATGAGAAGCATGAGGCCAACTCCAACTGCTATTG
>JBKPEN010000101.1:0-3459 GCA_046728425.1 Thermoproteota archaeon | reverse complement strand
TCGACTTTTCATCTGTGGATATAGAGCTATGGAGATATATACATACAATCTCGGCTCTAACAACAATCAAATGGCAGAGTCTCATCTGTCTCTGATGCCTCGAGAAATATATTTTGTTATCAAATTTTACAATTCTGATACCGCTGTTAATCCTTTCCTTCAACCTTTACTCCTTGAACGTAGGTGGCAGATACAACTCTATCGTCTCCCCTATGAACTAGCTGAGAAAGCATTTCTTTTCCTTTTCTTCCTCTGCTGTTCTTTAAGGGATCTATTTTATCAGCGTCTACTACAATAAAATCTGCCTCCTTGCCAATTGAAAAATTACCTATCAGATGCTCTAAACCTAAAACTTTTGCACCACCCATTGTGGCAAGATAAAATGCAAAGGTAGAATCAATAGAGTTCGACTTACCTTCTGACAATATGTAATTTACTTTCGACATGTAACAAGCGTTGCACATCTCTCTTAACATAGAGAGATTAGGTCCTCCTCCTACATCGGATCCTAACCCTACGTCTAATCCTGCGTCTGTGATTCTAGCTGCATTAAATATCCCGCTCTTAAGAAAGAAATTGGAACTAGGACAATGCGCTACTTTAGTTGAGTATTTTCTAAGCATAGATATTTCGTCATCATCTAAGTAAATACAATGCGCCATTATCGTTTTTCGTGTTAGTAAGTTTGCACTTTCATAGATATGAGTGTAGTTTCGATAATCAGGAAAAAGGGCTTTCACTGATCTGAGCTCTACGCGATTTTCAGAGAGGTGAGTTTGAATATATGCGTCATGTTTTATAGCTAGCTTTGAGACTTGCTTCATTAAGTCAAGACTGCACGATGGAGCAAAGCGCGGAGTAAATACGTAATTTAATTTACCCCGCTCTTTTCTATGCCATTTCTTACATAATTCTTCGCCTGCTTCTACTGAATCTGCTGTTTTCTCTTGCAGAAATTCCGGCGCATTCTGGTCCATCATTACTTTTCCCATAAAGATTCTTAAGCCAGACCTTTGAGCCTCTTCAAAGGCCGCATCAGTAGAATCCTTATGAACCGTACCGTAAACACAAGCAGTTGTTGTGCCGTTAGCTTTTAAATCAGTAAAGAATCTTGCTGACGCTTCTCTAGCAACGTCTGTAGATTCAAATCGTTTTTCTCCTGGATAGATATATTTGTCAAACCATTCAAGCAGCTCGTAACCGTCCATTGCAACGACATCATATTGAGGTAAATGGACATGGGTATCAATTAGACCTGGGGTAATAACCTTATCTCCAAAGTCAACTACTACATCATTCGGTTCTGTACCTCGTTCCTTAAATTTTCCATACTTTATGATCCTTCCTTCTTTGACAGTGAGGGCACCATCAGGTATATCTTCTAATTCAGTATAGGAAAGAGGATTTAATATTCTTCCTTTGTAGGTAACAGCAGCTCCTGCTTCGACCATCTTCGAGATATCAAACGGATCAAATCTCTATATGCATTCGCTAGGCTAAAAGCATAGTAGTTTCCTTTAGCGAAAATATATACAGAAAAAGCTTTGCTCACTCTAATGTAAGAAAAAAAGATTTATCAGGTATCTATTAGGCTTAATTTTTTTTTATAAAAAAAAATTAGTACGGGTTTGAATGCTTTTTATGACTTCGACTTCAGAAGCCACTTTTTGCACTTAAAAGATACAAAAAATATTTGGTCAGACAAACTTAGATAATAGCAGGCATTAAATCATGTTAACGCAGAGAAAAAAGACATGCAAGATCCAAACTGTGTTTTCTGTAAGATCGTTGCCGGCGAGATCCCTGCAAGAGTTATAATGCAAAATGAAAAGGTGATGGCACTGCTAGACGCCTTTCCTCTAGCACTAGGTCACAGCCTTGTCATACCCAAATCACATAATGCCAAGGTGCAGCAAATGAGCGAACAGGATGCAATGGCTATGTTTGAAATTGTCTGGAAGCTTACAGGCGCAGTGGAGACAAGTTCTCAAGTTAGCGCATCTACAATTGCAATTCACAATGGAAGTGAGGCCGGCCAGGAGGTACCTCACGTACATGTGCATATTGTTCCAAGAAAGAGAGGCGATGGTGCAGGTGCTATCCACTCTATGTTCAAGAGTAAGCCTAAACTAAGTTCGCAGGAGATGGACTCGCTTTGCGAAAGGATAGCGAGCAATCTTTCTTCCTCTTCTTCTTCCTCTTATGCTTCTAGATAACAACAATAATGTCTGCGCTAGTAAAAATCTAAATAATAAGACAGGCGCCATTGATCTGAGGTTTCCTTCTATCTTGTGACCTAACACAAACATTGTCATTGCGGTAAGCAACATTGCACCGCCAGCAGCAAGGTTAGTCTGCATACCTGCTAGATTCCCAAGAATCATGGCAAGGCCTATCCCATAGAAGGGTGCACCTGTACAGTGCAGCGCTTGGTTGATGGGGTGTCTGTGAGTATTTTTTATAATCTTTAAGATCGTTTGCACGGCTGAATATACAATATAATATTGCGCATTAACTGATAATAATGCTTTCTAGGATCCTGGGGATCTCTGATATGTGCGATACTGTGTATGTTGGGTGCTCGCACGTCATTCTAGGCACCTGCAAGGCAAAGAGCGAATTTGTGGTTCGAATGGTAGTCATGCCAATCGTGTTGGCAGGACAAATATCTGTATCTAGCCTGTCGCCGACCATTATGCAGTCCTCTGCAGCATATCCTGCCTCCTTTAGGGCAAGTTCAAAAATCTTGGAGTCTGGCTTTTTCAATTTCATAGATGATGATATTGCCTTCACCTTGAAGAATCTACCAAAGCCGGATTTTTCTATCAGCTGAAAGATGTCTTCTGACTGGTTGGCTATTATTCCCATTTCACAATATTTTGAAAGCGTCTGTAAAGTCGCTTCGGCATCATCAAAAAACTTGAATAGGTCGCGCCTTCCTTGCTTTACCTGCAGCTGTAGCCTGCTGGAAATGACTTTTTCGTAACCTGGGGGAGACAGTAGCCTGCAAACTTCAATGACAAGCTCCTTGACGCTGCCATGTCCTATCTTCCGGTCTCGGATTATGCTGTTGCGTATTGCATGATAGTTACGCTCATCGATCCTTGCTCCAAAGCCGTTTAGCAGTTCGAGGAATTTTTGGTCAAAGTAAGCAATGTAGTCCCATTCGTCGATAAGAGTCTGGCCAAGATCAAAGAATATAAAAAAACGATGTTGCTTCATATGCATTCGATCTGAGAACACCTTAACAATTATTATTCACCAAACCAAACTGGTATATTAAAGGAACCAAGGGATATAGCATTAATGCATATTTGATTATTGCTGATATGTATGGTACTATTGTTATTTCCTGTATTTTCTATAGAGACCTTCCTAATATCCACAAGAGCTATGCCGGCGTTGCATCGTGTCAGGCTGCCCTGAATTCATGTGCAATAACTGTGGCCATGTTAGGAC
>JBKPEN010000154.1:0-8196 GCA_046728425.1 Thermoproteota archaeon | reverse complement strand
CTAGTGCACATGTACTCTAATAATAATGAATTGTTGATTGAATCTCTACTAGAGAGTTCTTAATGATCGTTATAGGGCTTTCTAGCCTTCTATAAAGAAGAGCGGCTAAAGGTATACAACCATACAATAATATTTCATTATGCATATTAGTCATTTTAGTCGTTACTTTTTTTCTTCGGATGCAGCAATGTCCTTTATATTCTCTACAACTATAGGCAGGAATGCTCCCACATCCGTTACAATGCCAATTGCCTGAGCAGTTCCTCTATCTATGAGCTTGGTCACTACAGGCTGACTAATATCGACTGCTACTACCTTGACTGAGGCAGATAGCATATTTCCTACCGCGATAGAATGCAGCATAGTAGATAACATCAGCACCAGTTTAGCTCCCTTAATCACTTCCTTATACTTACGTTGTGCCTCAACAATATCTGTGAGTACGTCAGGCAGGGGACCATCGTCACGTATAGAGCCTGCAAGTACAAAGGGCACATGGTTTCTTATGCATTCATACATCACGCCGCTTTTCAGGACTCTTTTTTCAACCAGCGCCTTAAGCCCTCCAGCTTTGAAAACCTCATTGATGGCCTGCATATGATTGCGATGCCCTCTAACTGCAAGAGTCCCGTCGTTCACACTCATGCCAAGGGAAGTACCAAGTAACGCATTTTCAACATCATGAACCGCCAGTGCATTGCCTGCAAGAAGGCCGTCAACGTATCCCATCTTGATCAACGATGCAAGTGCTTCAACTGCACCAGAATGCACAAGCACCGGCCCTGACACTACAATTATCTTACCACCTTCCTTCCTTGTACTGTAGATATCGCTTGCAACTTTTCGAGCAATGTGCTGTGTGGGGCGCTCGCTAGAACTTGCGCTGCTCATGAACTGGAAAATGTCAACGCCTTCTCGAGGACGCTCCTGTGGAATTATCCTGACACCCTGCTCACCTACAACTGTCATGTCACCTTTGACAATATCGCGCACCATTTTACACTCGGCTGTCTTGCGTTGGACGTCCACCGCAATACACTTGTCCATCATCATATTATCGACATCTATCCATTGATTGCCGTAGTAAACTTGTGTTGTGTTGTTTGTGGTGCTATAGAAGTCGTCCGGCATCACCATATCCTTTGGAGCAGGCTCTAGCTTGACTTGTTGCACTAACACAGGCTGAGCCCCTTCCCTGTATACCTGTTCAAGTATGCTTTCAAGATGTTCTTTATTTCTCCCCTTTACCAGCAGTCGGGCGTAACTGGGATCGCTCTTTCTCTTACCTACGGTGAACTCAAGCACCTGAAAGTCGCCCCGAAGATCCATGATGCCATCAAATATCCTTGTCAGTATCATTGAATCGATAAGATGTCCTCTTGTCTCTATTTCCTGCTCGAACCTGTCTGCCAAGGTTAGCTCATAAGCCTTTTCGGTATAAAAGCCATATCTGCGTGTGTACAGTCTTATTACAGCGATTATATTTGACCGGGCCGATTTCTTGTGTTACTAAAATAATAATAATAATAATCACATTTCAAGGAGTGTGATCATCACAACAGCTACCATTATTGTAATTATGCAAATATCCTTGAACAGAGGAAATCTAACTTAATCCAATCTAACTATCCATAATAGGTTTATGGATTCCTTTCTAAAAACGCAAAGATAGATTAGAGAGGGCAATAATTCTACAGTCAATTGCATCCGTTGCGATCGGATCACACTATTATTCATTTTAGCGATTGGCTGCACTCGAGTAAGTTGTTACTTTATACTACTGGTCTTCCCCTAGCCTCATCTACCGCTCAGAAAGTATATTAGTATAACATAGACATGAGCGAAAATTGGCGTGATGAACTGGCTTGACTAGATAGGAAGTGATAATTTCCCAAAGTATTCCTGCATGTTTTGCTCCACCTTAATCTTCGTGATAATCTCATTCTTTACATCTTCTGAAAACCACTGTGCAATTGATTTTGCAATTCCCTTGCTATCACAAAAAGCAATCATGTAGCCAGCGTTCTCCTTGACTACGGCGTATAACATCTCTTCTCCTACGGGCTCCCAGATGTTGTTTTTATTATCTTTGAGAGCAAGGGCAGGCATGGCATGACCTGCATAGTGAGTTAGCAACTCTTGCGCAGCTTTTACACGTTTTTCCCCTATCTTGAGTGCCATGAAATACTGCATGCACTATCTCTTGGGTGGTGCCCGCCTTAAAGATTTTAGGATTTCACTTACAATGTCGCCTGCTTCACCAACAGCTGTCTTTGCAGAGTCAAAGAATGGAGCCAGCAATTTGTCCGCGTATCCCTGCTTTGCATACTGATTAGCCTGTAGCGCCATCTCAAGCTTGTCTATCCTGTGGACAAATCTCGCAATTTCGGTCCTATTATACAGATATTCAAGCCAGATCTCTTCATACTCTTCTCTTACCTCTTTGGGAAGACCAGACAGGATGAATTTCATTGCATTTTTCTCTTTGGTCAATTTTTGCAGAGCATTCACACCCCCGGGCATATAGTCACCCACTATGGACTCTGCAAGATCATGCATGAGGACCATCTTGATTACTTTGTGCGTATCAAAGCCTAGCATGTCTGACAAAAGCATCGCAATGGTTGCCATTGAAAATGTATGATCTGCAACTGACTCTGGATCTTCAACTTGGACCTTTGAGACCCAGCCGGCACGCTTGATGGATTTAAGCTTCAGAACAGAATGAAAAAAAAGAAACAGGTCATCTACTGCTGCTACCATTTTCTCGTGTCGCCTTCAAGAAGGCCGGAGCCATGATGTATCCTGTCTATATGCTTTGAGAGCTCTTCTTTGGTGTCGAACTTTGATGCGCAGTAGGGACAATTGATATTATCCTTTTCGCTGGCCATGGTTAATGCATGAGAATGAGATACCTAACTTTAAAGCTAATTGTTTTGCGCTGTCTCACTACCGCTGATCGGGGTATTATTAGAGGATATCAGCGCCACATTGTCATCAACCACTTGAGGCAACAGGTCGACAAAATACGCAAGCACTGTTGTCGTCACCGCCATCAACAAAGTGATGGCCAATATTATCAATACGTTATAGATTTGGCCCACAGACTTAACACGGCAGGGAAGCTTTAGGAATTTTAATGTTAGTCTTTTATTGCAATTGCTGGTAGAATAGTAACAAATTACTTTCTCCAAGGGAGGTCTTGCATGCCCAGCCTCCTGTTGGCAAGCCGAGCTGCCACAAAGAGAAGATCAGATAGCCTGTTAAGGTAGACTATTATTGCAGGGTTTAGTGGCTGGCTCTTTGAGAGCGATACGACAGCTCTCTCTGCCCGGCGTGCAACTCCCCGACTAAGATGCAAAAGTGATGCTTCTATGCTTCCCCCGGGCAGGATAAAAAATGTGATCGATTCAAGCTCCGACTCGATTCTGTCGATGATTGGCTCTAGCGCAGACGCCATTTTTTCGCTAGTGCGCGGGGTCTTGTTATTGGTCTGCGGCCAGGATGGGTCGGCAAGATCTGAGCCGAGAACAAAAAGGTCATTTTGCACTTGCTCTAAGATACCTGCTATATCCGAAAGTAGATCCTGTCTTGAGCGCAGAAACGAAATTGCAAGACCGATACTAGAATTCAGCTCGTCAACTTCCCCATAAGCCATTATGCGCGGATCAGCCTTGTTTACATGCTTGCCACCGATAAGCCTAGTCTCACCCCTGTCCCCGGTCTTGGTGTAGATCTTCACTATCCTTTACAGGAAAGAGGAGACAGTTTAAGAGTATATCTGTTGGAAAAAAAGGGAACCATTGAATTAAAATAATGCCTCCAAAAATTTTATGTGTCCATGAAAAGGATTGCTGTAGTGGATGATGAACCTGACATTACGAATGTCCTTAAGAAGGGCCTTGAGCGTCATGGCTTCGCAGTTAATATCTTCAATGATTCGCAAGCCGCCCTTGCAAGCTACCAACCTATGTATTATGACCTTATGTTGATTGATATTCGAATGCCTAGGATAAATGGCTTTGACTTCTACAGACAATTGAAGAAAAAGGACACAGGCGTTAAGGTATGCTTTCTAACCGCGTTTCAGATCTATTATGAAGAGTTCAGAAAGATGTTTCCCACAATAGATGTCAAGGCGTTTGTCAGAAAGCCTATCAGTATACCAAACCTCGTCAATCAGATAAATGCAGCTATCGCGTCGAAATAGTATTAGCAGAGTCATAGCGCTCCTTAAGGTATTTTACAAGTCTTATTGCATCCATTTCCTTGAGGCTCGTTCTATTTGACCTAATATAACTGCCAAAAGAGTTGATCTCGCTTTCAAGCATAGGATACCTGTTTTTTGCCTCCTCGAGAATGTACGTATATTTTCGGTAGGGAAAGTAAATGTCTTTTGCCAGTTTGACAAGCAATTTTTTTGCCTTTTCGCTGATGACCTCTTTTTTGTGAGCAAGGTAGAGGTTATACCGTATGTCTATCATAGCCTCGGATTGTAGCTGGTAGTCACCCTTCTCCGAGGCAAATGTGACTGCCACTTCGTCGTCTGCATTAAGCTTTCCCATCTTGTAGAGTTGAAATATCTTGCCAATTCCCACCATACCAAACTTTTCAAGCTCGACTGCCCTCAATGCTCCTAGACTTGCTGCACCAGCTAATAGCACACCATTCTTTCTTGCCAGATGGTACACTTCAATGGGGGTAGGAGGATAATCCTGCAGGAACACCCCATCGACAAACCCAACTGCCATCTCTACTGCATCAAAATCTGCAGCCAGCTGCAAAAAATCTCCTTTTCTTGCAGGGGGTCTGTAGTCTGCGTCAAAGATTTTTCTTGCCTTTTCATGGCTTAGCGATGGCCCTAGAAATATTATCGGCTTACCCATTGCTTAAAATACGCCCTTGCTCGCATGCCTATAACTGACTTTGTTATCTTGAAGGTCTCAAGACCTGGCACTATTGCCCGGACCACTGGGATTCCAATATCAGGATTTGTGAGGTTGACGATTATTACTCGATTCAATCCCACACTCTTTAGGCGTAAGAGGATCAGATTGATATCATCGAGAATATCTTCATGGAAGAATGTTTGTACCTCTCGGAATTTGATCTTTTTTGTGGAGGGCATAAACTGCCAAGCGCGTTTATCATCAGTGTTTTCTTCGCTATACTTTATCTTACGCAGATCATCTCTTGCGCCCTGAATGTTTGCAGCCCTTGTCTGTGATACTTCAGTGATTGCGCGGAGAAGTGCTATCCTCGCATCAGGATGTGTCCCATGTCCCTCTGCAAGGTAGCCGTAGTCGTGGCTGATCCACTCCACGCTGCTTGCATTAAATGTCGGGATGCCAATATCGGAGGTGATATCCTTTACCATAAGTGAAATGCCTGCCTGTTTGAACTTTTCCATTAAGTTCTTGACAGGCTCAAAGTCAATTTCTGAAATATCGACATCAGGGAATATGCTAGGGTCATCTACGAATTTATCGGCTAGATTAGTGGATACTGAAAATGACTCAACATTTAGGGAATGTATAATTGTCCGCAAGATGTGGAATGGGATAGCGCTTGCCCGTAGGCCTGCTAGGCTCATTGCATCTCGCTCTATTACCTCACATAGGGCATGGCATACTGCCTCTTCCATTACGTTGCCAGATGCAAGTCCATTTGTATGAAAATATGCAAAAGGATTGACTGCTGGCGGAGGCGGCATGTACCGAAACAATGCAATAGATGCAGGCACCATTATTTCCTCGCCATTTACAAGGTCATAGCCAGATATCCAGTCCATTATCATGTCGGTGCGGTACAGAAACCTTACTGGCTCTACTATCTTGTCGGGATGCAACATCTTGTAGGTCTGGGACAGCTCAGAATAGCTTGACCTGACAAATTTCCCCCGCCAGCCTGACGGCAGTGAAGAATAGCGTTCAATACTTTCCATTAATGCGCTTGCCATTGCGTGCTTCTTTGTTGGGCCCTTGCCGCTGTAGACCCAGATATAGTCCTCACTGCCCGGTAACACTGCAGAATAATTTGGGATGCGTAGTATGTCCATGTCAGTAATATCGGCAAGTCGGGTGACGCCAATCTTTTTCGATATTGGCACTACCTTCTTCAAAGTCTCTTGGGCGGGCTTAATTCTTGACGTGCCATTGACTGTCCACTTTTTCCTGCTTTGCAGCTGCACTACACTTATAGAGCCTTGCTGAAGTTCATATCAAGCTTTCTCGACCAATACATTCTCAATACTACATAGATGAATCAAGAAATCTAAAGAGATTCTGCCTTAATCAAAGCAGCAGATACTTCCTCCAGGTAAGAACTATAAACCAAAACATCCTAAACAGCATTTAAATTCAATTATTTCCTGCGACATAGTCAACTTATTTATTCAGACACCCAAGTTCAGGCTACAGCAAGAGAAGTTATTGGTGAGGTTGAGAGGTTTATTATACCGCTTTCTTCTTTGGAAAGTCTTGCAGCTCACTATGATGGCACCGAAGGCAAGCCCTAGGCTCGGCCTCTGTCAAGTAATTTACATAGAAGCATTTTACGCATTGCAGCCGTGTCATCCTGGCTAGCAGGTTCAGCTTGTTACCATCCTGCCTCACAACCTTTCTTGCAGTTAGGATTTCAATCACAGCAGTCAGAATATTTGATAACTGGTCAGGATCAGAGTTTCTGTATCGTAGATAAAGGACTACCATTTCCTGTGCCAAGAATTCTCTTCTAAATGAGGTCTTGCCAGCGTTTGATTGCCTAAATAGGTGGTCACGGAGGTACCACTCTAGCTCCCCGACTTCAGGATTAGCTGACACACTACAAAAAGACAATGCAGTAATATGATATTTAAGAAAATAGTCATAGTGCATAGCTTTTTTTTGTATTAGGCGGATTTGTCTTCTCTAAGCGACCTTGAGAAGATGTGTGAAGAGGTTTTTATAACTACCTACAAGATAGCTTTTTGTTGATCGAGAAAGCAAGATCGGTATATGATGGTAGCGGGTAGTAATGGCAATACTGCAAATGACAGTTAGAGCCAGCTAAGTAAGAGAAGTCAAAGGCATAAAAGATGTATCCTCCAAGGTTTGATCTTATAAATTCCATGTATGGAGTCTGAGCTGGAATATAGCTAAGTCTTTTCTCACAAGTTGTAGTTAAAAAGAAGATAGCATCATTATACATTGCAGTTAATCTTCAAATCAAAAAGGTTCACATGGCAGATGATAACATTAACTGTCAGGTTCTTGTTCCTCAATCGAGGATTAAATACTTGCAGCTCATAGAGCTGACGCATAGATGCCAAGCAAGAAAAAAGGTCATCACAAGGAGCATGGCGCTGAGGGAGACGACTTGATAGAGCCAAAAAAGGTAACTAGCAAGGAGCTGAATGAAATTGAAGAGCTAAGTGCCAGGCTTACAACGCTAGTAGAGATGCTAGATGAAAAAGGCATACTTGATATGAAAGAGTACAGAAGAATAGTCGCCATGCGTCTTCACGAGATATCCAAGGCCGGCGCCTTCGAAGAGCTAGACGAAGAGCTATGACAAAAGCCTTTTCATCTAGGCAGTCCTTTTTGGCCTTTTATTCTGTCCAGGCTAGACACAGATAATGACAACAACAATAATAGGTTCTACAAACAAAATACCTAGTAGAAAAAGCTACTTTATAATAAGCAAATCAATCATAACGAGCCCATGATGATACTAAGGAGCCATATGATGGCTGGTCTTTTGAATATCTTTAGCATATTCCGTCAGGAAGGGCTTTGCCACAACTATTTTGAAGATACTCATTCATTGATATGTGAACTGGTATTCCACCCGCATTACTAACATCAATAGCATGGTTGAGGATATTGTTAGAGGATATCGTATTATTGAAGCTACTTACATCTAAGAACATGCCAATATTGCCATTTCCAATTAAATTGTTAGCGCCTATTGTGAAGTTATTAGAATCCATAAGCACAACTCCTTCATCAGTATTTTGTGATACTTGATTACTTGCGATCAAAGCCTCCTTGCTTGATTGAGATGCTATGCCGATTGTATTTCTTTCAAGAAAGCTTCTATAGACTGTAATTTTATCGGAGGCTTTTAATGACAGACCTATATTGTTATCTGTCAGTGTGAGACCCAATACATAACCTTTTTGACTTCCCGCAAATTCAATAGCTTTATCAAAACCCG
>JBKPEN010000301.1:0-2821 GCA_046728425.1 Thermoproteota archaeon | reverse complement strand
TACCTCGAGTGAACTGCTTGTCCTTGAACTGAATATCTCTTGCAGAAACATCATGTAGTATCATGTATCCAAAGACAGAGTCAAGCGCCTTATCTTCTGGCACCTTCTTTGTCTCTTTGCCAATAATAACTGCAATCTCGGCCTCATAGTCAAGGCGAGTTACGAATGACGGGCAGATGATGTCTCTGAAGGGCTCGTTAAGAGCGGTTCTTGGCTTTTGGAATATCACGGGCTCATCTGAGGGTGTGAGCCCTGCATCACGTGCATGATCGTAGTAATTAAAGGCAAGACAGACTATCTTTGGAGGGTTTGGTATCGGCACCAAGAGCTCGACATCGCTCACTTTGTGATTGAATTTGAGCTTAGCCTTGTGGTGCTTGACCTCGTCAAGCCACCCCCTGAAGACAAAGTCCTTGATGTTTAAGGGGACAGGTATGCCTGTCTGCTGCTGTATTTCCGACCTTGTGACAATGCTTTTTCCATCGTCGGATATGATGCTGTATGTTTCCTTTATCTTGCTATCTCGGATTCTTGCTACCTTCATTGTCCATTTACCTGTGCGTCATTATTGCGATTTGATTACCGTCGATTCTGCAAAATCCAAATCTCACGAATTGAACCTGCACATCAGGCTCAAGGTGGGACACAAAAGATTCTGCAAAACCTTGCGATATTTCAAGGCTGTTAGTGTTGTACTCATCCTCGCTCACGTAGAGTTCCTTAGGAATCATGACCTTGTAGTCAATTATATCATTCTTTGCAATCCACTGTATTTTCGGCATGGATTGCCGGATCTCGTTACCACTAGTCTCAGCTGTTATTGTGAAGCGGGCACCATTCTTCCAATCTATGCTCATCACCTTGACGTTATACAACTCAATGAGCCGAATTTCGGCTCCAACCTTTAGCCCTGCTGCGTCATCTTCGGATATATAGAATTGGTCACCAACCTTCACTGTCCTCATCCCAAGGTTGGCATCAGTGGGATGGTTCTTAAGTACGACCTCCGTTTCTGGCCCGCCCCTGACATACATTTCGACAGGGTTTTTTACAAAGAACAGCCGTAGCGATATTGGATCTATTATCTTCCTGTTTAAAGCTTCTAGGCTTTCAAAAGGCGGTTTGGTTTCTGCAAGCGTAAGGCCAAGCGACAGCACAAATTTGCGTATCGCCTCGGGCACAAAGCCCCTCCTTCTAAGCGCAGCAAGTGTTGGAAGCCGCGGATCGTCCCAGCTTCTGATTGTGCCATTTTCTATAAGTGGTTTTATCTTTCGCTTTGAAACTGGAATTCCTTCAAACTCTAGCCTTGAAAACTCAATAAGGTATGGCTTTCTCAGACTGAGCCTGTCAAGAATTGCAAAATAGAGCGCGTTGCGAAGCTCATATTCTTTTGTCCTAAAAGCATGTGTTACGCCGTCGATGCTGTCTTCAATTGGAGCCGCAAAGTCATAGGTCGGCCAAATGCGCACTCTATTGCCTAGCTTAGGGTGATCAGAGTCTATTATCCTGAAAAGCGCTGGATCACGCATAGCAGTATTCTGGTCGGCCATGTCGCCCTTGAATCGCACGATGGCTTCATTCTGCTCATATGAGCCATTGAACAATTTTCCGATCCTATCCAGCGCGGTTGCAGGATCGCGCCTGCACTCGCAAGGTATGCCCCTTGCTCGGAGGTCATGTATCATCTCCTGGCTACAAATGCATACGTATGCGCCATCCGCCTCGATCAGTCTTCTTCCGTAATTATGCAAGAGCTCAATGTCGTCTGAAGTATTCTTAACAACATCAGGCTTAACTCCAAGCCATTTCAGTCCTTCAGTTATGGCGTTGTAATATTCTATCTTTTCGTTGAGCGGGTTTGTATCATCAAATCGGAGAATCAACTTGCCGCCGTACATTCGGGCGTACTCTTCGTCAATTATAGCTGCCTTAGCATGTCCAATATGCGGGTAACCATTTGGCTCAGGCGGAAATCGAGTAACTACCTTGCCCTGCACGGCTCCTTCAAGCGGAGGTAGTAGTTGTTGTTTCTGGTCGGATATCTGCTTTTTTGTAGTCACCTCGCTAGGTAAAAGCTCTTCAAGAAGCGATTTTTGATCTGCAAGCGAAAGCGCATTTATTTGCTGCACGACTGCCTTGATTTCAGAGATGAGTAACTTTATTTGGCTACGCAATTCTGGCTTCAAGCCGACGAACTTAGCGATTACCGCGTCAGATTGTGCCTTACCACCATGCTCAACCGAATTCTTCAATGCAATGGTTTTGATGAGTTTCTCGGTATTTGGATCAATTGGCACGTGTTACTACAAACTCCTGCCGACTACAAAATTTGCCGAGAACTGAAGAGCTCTTCTGGCATCAGAGTTATTGTAATCTTCAATTGACCTGATTGCTTCATTCAAATATCTTCTGGCCTCATTTCTCACATCCTGTTCTATGCCTATATGAGAGATGACCCTGACAGCCTCCTTGATATCTTGGTTCAAAGCCTTCCCTCTTGTACCAAATACCCTCTTGATCTTTTCTGCGTCTTCTTTGTTGGCGTTTTTCAGAGCAAGCACTATTGGATATGTCTTCTTGCCTTCTCGAATGTCATTGCCTGCTGCCTTTCCTGTCAGCTTAGGATCACCTATCACACCTATTAGATCATCTATCAACTGGAAAGCAATACCAATGTTGCGGCCAAATGAAGAGAGGTTTCTGATATCGCTAGTGGTGTGATTCGGAGATGACAGCGCGCCAAGTGCGCACGATACTTCAAAGAGCGTAGCAGTCTTTTTGCCAATCATGTCGATGTAATGTTGTACACTTGGAAACTTGG
>JBKPEN010000048.1:0-5445 GCA_046728425.1 Thermoproteota archaeon | reverse complement strand
CACAACTTCACCGTCAGTAATTTCGGCCACACTAGGAGCTAGTGCTTCACACATAGTATTTACCGCATTTGCACCCATGGCGTCCTTGGTGTCGATAACCAGCTCTACCAGTAGCATATTGCCCATATTATTTGGGCTTTTATCTCGCAATTGTCGTACCTGCAAGTCGACTGCGGTCACAGATCTGCTATTTGAATTGGCAATGGCAAGTAGCTGTTTTTTATTTCTCAATATTTTAGCCATTGCGTGCTTGATGTTGCCAAGCCCAACGACTTGCACCTGGCCTATCATTAGAGAATCATTAGCCTCAGCGATAAATCCACCCTTTACCTTGGCTATTTTTGCAGCCTTGCTAACAGCAGCAATAACGGATGGCTCTTCTATGGCCATTGGGATCACATATTCTCTACCGTTTATGACAAAATTGGTGGCTATACCCATTGGGATAGACATAATGCCAATGGCATTTTCTATCATCCTGTTTGCATTTTCATAGGGAAGTGGTCTGAGCATTACTTCAATGTCATCAGATATTCGAGTAGCCTTTCTTATGTAGTCAAGACGCTCTTCTCTGCTCATTTCATGAAGCTTTTTCTCCACCATTACTGTCATGCTATTGCGGACTAATGATCCTTAAAATCTTGTCATCATCTTGCGCAGGTATGGCTCTTCCGTCTTTATTACTTGTAGCAACGTAAAGCGAGCCATCAGAAGCTTCAACAACATCGCGTATTCTTCCAAAGCCAGTCAGGATGTTGCTTTCAACATTAGATCCCAAATCGATAAGACGAATTTGTTGAGCCTTCAGAGTGGCAAGCAATATGTCATTCTGGTAACCTAAGGTGTCTGAAGCAGCAAATGTCATTCCTGCAGGAGCTATTGCAGGATTAAAGCACACTATCGGTTTTTCAAACTTCTCGGCATTGCAATCTTCGATGGGCCAACCGTAATTATTCCCCGGTTTAATAAGATTGATCTCATCATTGCCCTCAAGCCCGTGCTCACTTGCGTACAGATCCCCTGTCAAGGGATGCCATGCTAACCCCTGAATATTGCGATGTCCGTAAGAATATACAGGCGAACCTTCAAAAGGGTTGTCTTCGGGGATGCTGCCGTCGGAGTTAATTCGCAGGATCTTGCCTGCGAGTGAACCGGCATCTTGGGCGAGCCCGGGCTGCAGTGCATCTCCTGTGGCGATATACAACTTGCCATCGGGTCCAAACTTGATCCTGCCCCCATCATTTCTGTCAGCAGCAGGGATATTGTCAATGACGACTTTTGATTCGACTATTTTGTTGTCATTTTCAGTAAGCATTAGGACTTTATTAAAAACAGCTGAATCATTGGAATAAGTATGGTAGACATAAAGCAGATGGTTCTCAGTAAAGTTGGGGTGGAGCGCCAATCCTAATAGTCCTGATTCACCGTTCTGCAGGACATTGATATAAGATACAGGATCTGAAATAAGACTGCCATTCTTCTCCATAGCCATTATCCTGCCCTTCCGTTCTGTAAAAAAGAGCCTGCCATCCTCGGCGATGTCAATAGCCCAAGGTACGTCGAGATTCTCGGCAAGCACCTGAACACCAGAGTGGGTATTGTTACCATCGCTTTGTCCCGGCTCAGGTATGGGAAGCGTAGTCTGCGATGGCGTAAAAAAAGCAGTCGCGACTGCAGCCACTGTTACAGCGGCTATTGCCACTACTACCAGCCGCCGCTCTTTATTCATTATTCTAGTTAGAGCCGGAGAAGCATTATAACTGTGCTGCCTGCAAATGTGTAAGGTTTAAAATAACAAGCACATAGATGTTCTATTGAATGAAAGTATTAGAAATAATGGTGACAGACGTCATTACCCTCACTTCTGAGGACACTGTTGCGAAAGCGTTGAATCTTATGGCAGACAGATCGATCAACCAGATACCCATAGTAGATGAAAGCGGGAAATACCTTGGTATGATATTTGCTAAGCAGATCATTAATTCTACTGCACAACCTTCTTCAAAATTAAAAAGCTATATCATCAACACATCAACATTGGGTAGAGACCACGACATTGAAAGGGCCGCTCAGCTTGTAATCGGGAGTGGAAACCGCGCTGTGCCAGTAGTAGAAAATGGGAAGCTTGTAGGCATTATCAGCGAAACTGACCTTGTGTCTACAGCAGACTTTGGACATGCTATTGTGGATGAGGTCATGTCTGGCGCAATAGTGATAGAGGAGAACACCTCGCTTGCGGATGCAATCTCTAAAATGAGAAGATACAATATATCACGGCTTCCAGTTATTAATACAAAAGGGATCCTTCGCGGGACATTGAGTATACTTGACATAGCTAAGATAATTGCTACCCCCCGTGAGCGCACAAGCAAGTCTGCAGCGATCTCTGGGGGAACTGCGGGCGTCAAAGATGTCAAGGTAAAAGATATCACAAGGAGGGCTTTTTCAGTCGAGCGAGGCACCAAGCTCAATGTCGTGACAGACCATTTCAGACAGAATGAAGAGGTGGTTGTGGTTGGAGACGGAAGGCCAATGGGCATTCTCACGCCAAAGGATGCACTTGAGCTTATTTTGCCTAAAAAGAGCAACGAGCCTATCATCCACATGGCACACTTTGAAGATGGGCAGGACAGAATAGAAATTCAAGAGCAGCTTGTACGCTTCTTGAAAAAGATTCAAGGTAAGCTTGGAGATGTGAGATCGATAGTAGTATATGCAGATAAGCACAAGACGCGCAAGTATTCACTCAGGACGCGGCTTATCACGTCAAATGGTGTGATAGATGCAAAGGCTGTGGGATATGATCCACTCAGTGCATCAAAGGAGCTCGTGGCACGGCTTGAGCGCAGGATCAAGTCAGAGCATAGCCAGAGAGTAAAGGACCGACAGCACCGCGAATCTCCAAGAAAAATGTGATAATAACAACAACATAATGGCGCGGATGAGGAGATTCGAACTCCTGATCGCCCGAGGGCGAATCGGCTTACCGGCGCTTCTGTCTCAAGGCCGACGCATTATTATGTTCCCTGTAAAGAAGACCACTCTGCCACATCCGCGCTACCAATTTCTTTTAGGGTCCTACTATTATGTGTTAATTATAGGATAGAAACACTTTTTCTAATCTGCATATTTCCTCGAAGAATATTGAACAATTTTCGGCGTATTTATAAACAATATTTTGAAAATATCTCTCAAAGTTTCATTTAAGTTTCATGTATGCTGCATTCCTTTATTGTTCCTAAGGGTCAATAATAAATTAGGTAACACGGTAGGAGCATAATATCTCATATTACGCAACTTTGAGTCAAGGCCGTTATACGGCCAAAGCCCTATTTACAATAGGATTTGCTTTCATTAGCAAATGGGAGGATCCTTACCTATTAAAAGACTACGCCGAAGCATATCTCTTAAATAAAATGAAAAAGACCAGAAGGTCTTTGGTCAGAAGCTCTGATCTAAGATGTGCAAAGACAAAGTAGCAGAAGACCTACAGTAAACGATCATGAGATAGATCAAGTCAGATTGAGTTAGGACAGTTCAAAATAGAGTCCTAGTTTGCGGCCATACTTTGTGTACTTTGCAACTCATTATGGGGATCCTAAAGAAAGAGATTTGTGAAATGCGGTATGAAGACATATAGTCGTTCTTCTTTTTCATGCTAAAACATCATGCGAATATCTACAATAGAAACCCATTACACCTAATCTGCGACCAATTTTTATACTTGAGATACAAAGAAAATATCAGTGCAAGAAAAGAAAGGCGGACAAAAGCTGAAATCAATTTCTGTGCTTGTGCCATTTGAGAGAGTGCAAGCTAGCCTTTCTGAAATTGGGTTTTTGCTAGACGACACTGTTACGATTGTTGCTGATGGCAAGTTCTGGACCAAGATGCGATACGTCAGGGACAATGAGACCATCAGTGTCTCAGAAGAGATTGGAGACGTCTACCCAAAGGACCCGATAATTACTATATGTGGCTCCAAGATGACAATATCAAAGGTAGTCAAGGGAATTGGCGGATAAAAATTGCCACTTTATGAATGTAATGAGCACCAATTTGTAGAGAATATCCGGCGTCTCTTAGAATCAAAGGAAAAGTTCCTTGTGAATCGCAAAATGATGTTGCATGATGACGCTAAGTACGGTCCAGCCATCATGCCGGACTACGAGTTCAAGCGGTACGAAACGGTATGCACAAGGAAATCAGTCAACTCGACAGTTTATGCCAAAGTGCCATTTATTGATACCTTCCACCATAACAGAATGTACGATGAGGGGGAGAGTCTCCACTCTGCCAGCGCGCTACTGTTCCCAAGGATGTCAGTTCCCTACTACAGAGTCGAATACTCCGTTAATGTATGGGGCGGGACTTACTTTTTCGCATTTGACGCATTATTCAATCCCCAAGTAGTAATTGAGAAGAGGGGTGGGAGGAGGTTTGGGAAAGAGGGCGCTCTAATCCACGTGTTGAGATACAATCCTCCAGAAGAGCGTGTGCTAGAGATCAACTTACCAAAAGAAGTGATGGTGTTTGATGTCAAGCAGATGGTGCGCGTAGTAGATCACTCTTCAAACTTTTAGCATCCATTCAAAAAAGGCATAGAGCGAACTTTTGAATGGCAGTGACTGTACGTTCTTTACATTAAATCCGAGCAAGAGCATCCTTCCTATAAGTTTGTTTTCTAATGCAGGCGGCAGTTGCTCCGCTTTAAGAGGCCGAAAGAGTTCAAAAAAGAAGTCTTGTCTGTAGTATGCGACGTGCTGGGCAAAGCAGTCCGATAATATTAGGGGGTCGCCGACAACCTGCCTGTCTACATCTGGCCGCCTATCACCACTATCGACAACTATTTGAAGCGATCTCTTTGTGTAATTCTCACGGGTAAATCGAGCATCCATTTTCTGTGGTATGGCGATATAGACACGGATATCACTTGCCATTTGCTTGACAGTCCTTTTTGCTAAGTCGCTTGCCGCATTGACCTCAGATTCTCCAATGACTTTGTATTCTTTGCCAAATAGGTAGAATACAGCCAAGAGTTCATCCTTTCCAAGGAACGGAAAGTCCACTTTGGCAGCCATGAATTGCTTTATCCGGACTGAAATGTCAGGAGGTAGGAATATACCCATATAGGAATCTGCAATGACGGGCAACTCTACTTTCTAGGAAAGAACAAAGAGCTCAAAGATAAAAGAAGAAAGAAGAAAAGGCGCGCCTAGTGCGCATGTGGCGGAGGTGCACCACTTTTAGACAAGGCTTCATTGAATGTGCCAGCGGCCTTTTCGTGAAACTCTAGATTTGATTGGTCAACCTTGACTGCCTGTGGAGGGCACACAGAAACACAAGCCATGCACCAGATACAGTCATGCTCTCTGATGGGATCTGCCTTGTCTGTATAGTCTTTGCGTTCTTCTTTCACTGCGCTGCCTGTACCTGCGCTTGTAG
>JBKPEN010000228.1:0-9777 GCA_046728425.1 Thermoproteota archaeon | reverse complement strand
GCAGGAGACCAAGATGACAACAACTGTGGAAAAAACGTTCAACATATTTGACATACTTGTTGGAACGGAGGGAGATGAGGACTTTGGAAGAAAGCCAGTTATAATACAAGGCATGACTGGGAGCTATGGATCAACGCACACCAGGCTCATGAAGGCCTATGGAACAAACATTCCTGCGGGTGTAACTCCAGGTAAGGGAGGACAGATTTTTGAAGGAATACCTGTGTACAATACCATGAGTGAAGCTGTTAAGGCCACCGGCGCACAAATATCGGGCATTTTTGTTCCTGCACCATTTTTCCTCAATGCCGCATTAGAAGCAATCGACAGCGGCATTAAACTACTTGTCGCAATACCGGAACATATTCCGATTATAGACTCAATAAAAGTTTTAGAATATGCACGAAAAAATGGTGCAAGAATGATCGGACCAAATACTCCTGGTGTCATTGTGCCAGAATTAATGAAGGTAGGCATAATGCCCGCACAGCCCTTCAGGGCAGGAACCACAGTAGTTTTCTCTCGTAGCGGAACCTTGATGTATGATGTCTCATACAACCTAACAAGCAAGGGATTTGGACAGAGGCTGTGCCTTGGAATTGGAGGTGATCCAATCAATGGTACAAATCTTATTGAAGCATTTGACCTTGTGAGAGACAGAGCCGATGTTGAAGCAGTTGTAGTAGTAGGCGAGATAGGCGGAGATGCCGAGGAGCAATTGGCTCAGTATATTATAAAGACAAACTTCATCAAACCTGTTATCGCATATATTGCAGGACGAGCAGCTCCCAAGGAGAAGAGAATGGGCCATGCTGGTGCAATAGTGTATGGCAACTATGGGTCTGCAGAATCAAAAGTTGCCAATTATGCACGAGCAAACGTACCAGTTGCAAAGCGTCCAGCGGAAGTGCCAGAGCTTTTGGCAAGGAAATTGAAAAGGTAAGAAATTTTGCTGTCAGGGGGATGTCTTTTTTGCTAGCTAATTTTTTCATTAACACCAGGACTGCTAGATTGATTGCCTTGACTTGCATTGCCACTTACGTTTTGACCTGTCACCACGGCGCCCCCCATCTGCCCCTCTTGGTTTGTATTGTAAACTGCTGCAAATCCCAGCAAAAGTCCAAAGACTACAAAGGTGAGCACAAATAGCACCACACTTGACCACATGACTACCGGGTCAAGGCGCTTCATTGAGTTATAAAAATTTACTTCTATAATGCATTATGGGAATATGCAAGAGACAGTGTGATGATATGAATTGTAAACTTCTACTCAATTTCTTGGTAAACAAGGAAAAGTTGCTGTGTTGCAAGATATTTCCCTTCAAGGACTCTGTTTTCTTTTGAATAAATCGTATGCAGCAAAAAAGAGTAGTACGAAAAACTACAGCAAATAACTCAAAGTTCACCTATTTTAATATAAAATTGACGATCCATAATAAATATCCGAAGGTACTCAATTTCCCTAGACCTATATTTTGTCAACAGAGCTTCGATTTTGTGACCGATGTATGGTAAAAACACCTCATGAGATGATCCAGGATCCGGAAGGCATTTACACCTATAAGCGCAGAAGGCTCTATCGTTGTAAAGAATGTGGCCGGACAAGCATCAGAAGAGGTTTACGTCCAAGTGCAGAATCGGTGTACTAAGGGAAAAAAGAAATGACAATTGATCGTTTCATCCCAGAGGCAGTAGCCCTCCTGAAGAACCAATTTGTTCGAGACTATAAAAGTAGGAGAAGCCTACTCACTGAAATAATACCTCTATGCTATTCCAAGTCTTTGCCTATTACAAATGATGTGCTTGACTCGTTACACAAATTCGCAATAGCCAATCCAATATACTTTAATTCACACGATATAGAGATCTCTCGAATTTCCTGCAGGATTTATGAAGGTGACATTAATAATTATTGGCTTAGCAGTAAAAAACATGACACAAGTTATCAACCATTCTACCCTACGTGGATGCTGTCTGCATTCACGCTTGCGTTGGAAGCAAAGTTCCTAGGGTTCGATCAGCTGATCGATGTGGGTTGTGGCGATGGTAGAATAGCATATTGTGCAAGTCTTCTCGGAATGAAGTCATATGGCATAGAGATCGATGACGAGCTTGTGGAACTTCAAGATGCCGTGTTACACAGCACGGGCGTCAACTACAACGTAATAAAGGCAGATGCTACGCGCTTTGATTATGGAACCTTGGAGCTCTCAAAGCCCATATTCTTTATCTCTGGTCTGCCGGAAATGGGAGAAATGCTTGCAAACAGCGTCATTCGAAAGGTGCTTTCAGTTGAGAAGATGAAGCACAATGCTGGCTTTAACTTCATGGGAAGCCATGTCATGAAATCTCTTACAAGAGACCATACGGGCTGGGGATGGGGAAACATCATTGCAAGCTTTGGTCTGAAACTTATAGGCACCATCTCTTTGCCGACGCTTTGGACCGCAGATCAGATACTTGACACAGCATATGTATATACAAGGGCTCTCTAGATCAGGTACCCATAAATTCTGGTTGCCTCTTTGAAAGTGAAATAATAGGCTTTGATTCCAGATGCTGCCCTTTACCACTATCCATAACTTCGACTAATATTTGTTGGAATTTCTTGACATAGTTTGTAGCGGAGTACCTCTGTGTCGAGTGGCTTAACTTGATTCGTTCTGATGAAGGTGCGGCAAGTGCAGCTGCCACGGCTTGTACTCCTTCCCTGTAGGTATGGAATTGGTACTTAGCTGGGACAAATTCTGTATGCCCTCCTATGTCTGGAACTACTGGAATGATGCCTGCGCTCATCGCTTCCACAGTAGATATTCCAAATGGTTCTCCCGGTAGCGGGTGAACATAGACCTTTGACCTGCACAGGAGATCGAGTAGCCTATCAAAGCTAACGTTTATCTCAAACTTGACAAAATCCTCTATGCCATAGTTCCTTACAAGATCCTTAAGATAATTGAAGTATCCAGTGCCGTCAGGTGACATATTTCCTACAATATTCATGGATGTGCCTACGTTATTTTGACGCAGGAGCTTGGCAAGATGTATAGCGTTCTCTATCTTTTTAGTCGGGTGGATGCGAGAGATTATCAAGATAGAGTCATCGCGGACCTTTGATGCTAGGCATGTGTTACGGAATATATCGACATCGACAGGCGGAGGTATAATGGTCGAATCCACGCCAAATGTCTTAAAGATCGCCTTGCGACTAAATTCGGAGTTAGTAAGCACAGTAGAGTTTAATATCATTTTGATGTAAGCACTTCTGACCGTATCGTAATACCCATTGCGGGTTGCCGATATCATACCTACAAGGCACATGTTCTGCAGTACAGCTAAGTAATCAGGGTCAGCGCAGTCAATCAAGTAACTTGCAATAGGATAGTGACAATATGTGATAGCATTCTTCTTGTTGAAGTCTTTGTGGTAAAATGGAAGCATATCCCCATGCGTGTTAACTGTAAGGCTATAATTGCGCGCGCTATATTTTTGTAGGATATTGAGCGTTCTAATCTTTTTGATATCCCCGTCTAGGCTTGTACCAAAGGCATCCTCTATCAATGGTATATCCGGCTTTTCAACTGTAGAGAGCTCAACATCAATCCCCATTGATGAAATAGCCTTTATCGTGGCGACTGCAAGACGCTCGCCTCCTCCTCGTGCATTAAGACTAATATGAACAATATTTGAAATCAAACCAATATAATATAGGCCATACTACAAATTAACTCCTATCTAATTCGCTTCATACAGAAGAACGAAAAGACTTGATAGTAAGAAAGTTAAGTAATATTTGGATCCAATGGTTAGCCCGCTAACTAGTTTATATTAAGTCTGCTCTGACTAGCAACACTAGCTTGGCAGAAAACCTTTTGACGATGCTTTTATGGCTCTCGGAGCTTACTGTTGCAAGCTTTGTACTTGCATATGGGGCTGAGCACCTGTCAAAAAAATATGGTGCAAAATTTGTAGGGCGGACACTGCTGAGTGTTGCGACTACTCTTCCCGAGATCGCCATAGTCATTTATGCCGCAGCAGGAGGCCTTTACGGGGCAGCAATAGGTTCAGGCCTTGGCAGCAACCTTTTGATGATGACACTAGGTCTCTCGATAATGCTTATTATAGCCACAACCCGGCTGTCAAAAGCGCCCCTCAAAGGTGTGAATGTTGCTACATTCAAGCTCGACAAGATATTCCTGCTCGCAACTGCTGTCATCAGTGCGGCTCTGTTTATAGACGGCTACAATGTTATCGATGGCTTTATCTTTACCGCCATGTTTGGAGCCTACCTTGCTATGGCCTTAATGGAGATGAGAGCTGAAAAAAAGATGGTAAAGGTAAAGCAAGAGAAAGAGTTAGGCAATCATCCAGACCACAAAGTCGTGAAGGTTGAAGAAAGCCTGCCAGAAAAAGGCCCTAGTAGGGAATTATTAAAGGCTGCGTTAGCTTTTGCTGCCGGCACAGCCGGCATATTTTTTGGAGCAGAGCCATTCATACATTCTCTTCAAGAGTTCTCCGTTGAAGTAGGTATTTCTGTTATTGTCCTTGCAGTAATAATCAGCCCCATAGCTGGGGAAATGCCTGAGAAAATTTCGATGATGCTTCTTGCAAGGAAAGGCGCGGCAGGCGCATCAATAGCAGTCGCAAACGTACTTGGCTCAAAGGTACTTAACAATAGCCTGTTGCTCGCTGTGGCAGTATTTGGAGCGATGTATCACGGAGGTTTTTATGCTAACATCCCAGCGGACCCAATTCTACAATACCAAATGATCTTGGTGACAGTGGTCACTATTCTCGCACTTATACCGATGTTTCTTAGGAAAGAAATAGGCCTGAGGGTGGGGATAATGCTCGCTGTGCTATATATCATAAGCATATTCATCCAGTTCCTTCTGCCGCAGGACAGGGCTCTGCATTAAAATAATACTTTTTTGCTAATACTATGTACGTGTACATATGCTTTCAAAGATACTGGTCCCAGTAGACGGATCTCAAAACTCTCTTCGCGCCCTTGATCACGCAATTTACCTTGCAAAAAAAATAGGTGCCGATATAACTGCGATGAATGTAATAGAAAACCCTCCGACGGTATATGTCGAGTCGCAAAAGTTGCTCAATGACCTGCTTGCCAAGTTCAGGGCAGAGTCAGCGAAAATCTTGGACAACTGCAAGCAAATAGCCGAGAAAAGTGATATCAAAATAGGGACAATCATTGCCGAGGGTGATGCAGCTTCTAGCATAGTTGGGTACGCTCACAATGAAGGCTTTGATACCATAATCATTGGCATGCGAGGCCTCGGGAGGTTCAAAGAGATGGTACTCGGCAGCATCTCAAATAAGGTGCTGCATCATGCTAAGTGCACTGTGATGATAGTGAAATAGTAGAGTCACAAACAGCTCTTTTCCCAGCTCATAGCTACGGATGTGTCATTTTGATACTTTTCTATTCTTACAGCACTGAGCTCTTGCTCTAGCTTCGACTTGTTTGTTCCATGACCAGACGTTGATGCATGTTCCTTAGCTTGGCTTACGCTGACCATGATGCCACCACAAATGTTGCACTTTAGTTGCTCTTCTGCCACCATTAGGAAGATTGATTAACCTCAATATATGAGTAATAGGGCTTTTAGATAGATAATTACAACCGCGTGATGTATATCGAATATAAAGACTATAACCAGAGAGTCTGGGCATATGCTTCCAAAGTGCAGCGAGCACTCCTTATGAAAAAACAGTAGCAGGAAAATGACGAATGCCGGATCTTTTTCCTTCATTTAGAAAAGGCTTCAGAGATGATGATCATTGGACGCCGCGTACGCAAGTCACTTTGAGATAAGCGACCACAAAAACATTCAAAAGCAACTAACAGGTAGATAAGCATTCGTTTGGAGGCCTACATAATGACATCATCTAAAAGGGAACTTAAAGAAAAAGAAAATCAACAGCGCTTGGCTCGCGCCATTGAAACTTTGGACTCAATTACAAGAAATAGTGACATCCAGAAGAGTATTCGAAATATGATAAAAGAAGTGCTTCTTGCACTCAAGGATGAGAAGAGCGGGAGCCTCTCGGTGAGAGCTGCAAATGCAATAAGTCTGCTTGACAGTGCAACTCAAAGCCCTCAGATGCAGTCACATATCCGCACTATGTTGTGGCAGGTAGTCTCCACTCTAGAAAGTATCAGGGAATAGCTAGCGTGTGTTTTTCACTGGCTTTACTGGAGGGGGTAGCTTTTCCAGCTTGTGGGTAGGGTTGGCAAGGTAATGCCTAGAAGCGCCTTCCCCGCTTAAGACAATATTGCAATGAACACATCTATATCGTATCGCCATATTGTAACTGCAAGATGTATTGCACTTACATGGCTAAAAACAGTATGGAAATAACAATATAGAAAATAGCGTTGCGCTAGATGTCGCTAAATTTAGCAACGCGGGGTTAGTTCGTTATTCTCCTGCGTTTTCAAGAATGATCCGTCGGCAAATCATTTTGGGTTGCAGAGTATTCAAAGACATAACTTGCACAAGTCTTTGCTTTTATGTCTTAAATTAGTACTTATGAAGCTATGGTTATTTATCGATAAATCTACTCATATATTTTCTAGTATCTTGTTTTTACGATCGTTGTCCTGATCCCTAGGTGCAACGTCATTATCGACAACTGCGCAAGATAGCTATTGTTATTCTCTATTATCCTCTAATGATATTCTACTGTCACTTGCATTGCATTCACCTTTTTGTGTCCAAAAAGGTAATACATCATAGATGGGCGGCTATATTTTTGAGTGCAAAAAACAATTCGTATGTAACCTGCGGCAAGTCACGACATCAAACGCCAAGTCTATTAACTGGCTCTTTATCTTCTAGACGATGAAACATCAAATGATTGGACGAGGGTATATAGGCAGCATACTACTGAAAGAAGACTGCGATGTGAAGATGAGTGTAGGAACATTTGCGTCTAATTTTCCTACTCCGTTCGACTCAACCATACACTAACATATGAGATATATTATAGGAGACTTCAAACATATGCTAACGGAGTTATAGAGTCAGATGAATTATAATAAACTGACTCCAGAACAGGAAAAAGTTATAGTAGATAAAGCGACAGAAGCACCTTTCACTGGCGAATATGATGATTTTTTCGAGGAGGGGACATTTATCTGTCGGAGGTGCAATGCCCCTCTTTTTTCCTCTAGAAGCAAGTTTGAGGCAGGATGTGGGTGGCCAAGCTTTGATGAAGGCTTCCCCAATACAATCGAACGCATACCAGATCCTGACGGCATAAGAACAGAAATACAATGTACAAACTGTGGTGGACATTTAGGACATGAATTTCTCGGAGAGGGTTTCACAAATAAAAACACTCGACATTGTGTCAATTCATTATCTATACGCTTTATCCCAAAGGGAAAGGAGTTGCCAAAAATAGTAAATGAGTGACGAGCTTGAGGTCGCAACACTTGCTAATGGATGTTTCTGGTGCAGCGAAGCAATCTTCAAAAGACTCAAAGGTGTCAAATCGGTTCTGCCTGGTTATTCAGGAGGAATAATAAAGAATCCTTCCTATGACCAAGTGTGCACAGGAAAAACTGGGCATGCGGAATCAATCCAGATAGAATTTGATCCCAAAGTTATACCTTTTGAACGAATAATTGACGTTTTCTGGCATACACACGATCCAACTACTCTTAATAGACAAGGCAACGATGTTGGTACACAATACCGATCTGCGATTTTTTATCACAACAAGAAACAAAAAGAGATTGCCGAGAAATCAAAAAAAGAGCTTAAGGAAAAAGGTGTTTACCAGGATCCCATTGTGACAGAAATTACTCCTTTTAATAATTTTTATGAGGCAGAAAATTATCACAAAAATTATTACGATAACAATCAAGGTGCACCCTATTGCAATTTCATTATTGATCCTAAAGTTCGCAAATTGGTTCTGAAGTATGGAAAGGATGTAAAAGGAGAATATCAATAAAAAAGCACCACAAATTTGCTTTATTATTATTATTTTTAGTGAGGGAACTAAAGGAACGCGGAAGTAACTGCATTGCAAGCATAGGTAATCTTGCCTGTCCTATCATTTACCACATGCTCTGTCGAGTAGCTACATCCTTATAGCTACTGATCAGCTTTTTGCCTCTGTTCTGCTATAATTTACCAAAAACAATTAGAGTCACGATACCCATGGTCTAGATATGGCTAAATCCTCTTCAACGAAACGGTCTTCTTCTGCTAAGTATGATATCATTATAAGGGCCACAGCAACAACCACAAAGATCATAGATATCACAAATGAAACTCTCCGGATCGAGAGCAACGATAAGGGACAGGTTAGGGGAAAACACTACTCCGGAGTTCATTGGGATACAGTGGAAGGAACGATCTTAGCAGATGGGAGCGCAACCTTGACGATAAGGTACCTGCACATGACAAACAAAGGCGAATCTATTGTGGGAACAGGAACTGGAACTCAATCAACTCCAAACCAAAGGGGAATTGCGAAAGTCATGGCTGAGGGAACAATGTGGACATCTGCTCCTAGGTTATCACATCTAAATGGTGGGAGATGGAAAGTTGAAGGACAAGTGAATACAATTAAAGAGACTGTAGATGTAAGAGGTAATTTCGAGATCGCGAATGCGTAAAACCTCGATTTCGTCTTAACGTTACGGTATCACTAGGTTTGACATATGGAAAATAGCAGTGGACCAATGGAAAGAGAATCGATTTTATTTTGCTAAAAGAAAACTGTCCTCTTGAAGAATCTAGCCGCCTTTGGATCATGCAAAGGTGGACTACATACAATAAAGAGTATAAGGATTGGCTAATGACGATAAGTCAAGATAGAGCTTCTAGTATATTGCGTATTACATCCCTCAGGTAGAAGTGCAATTTCGTTGATTCTCTAAAAAGAAAGTATGTATACAGCTGGGCTAGCAAGAAGCCAACATAACAATGCCAAGCATTGACATTATAGATATACTAAGTGTTGTTGCAATATGCGCATTTGCAGGAGGCACCTCGTTTGTAGGCGGGCTCATAGCGAGATACATCAACTTCAGTGATAGACTAGTATTGTTTTTTACTGCTTTTGGTGCGGGAATCCTAATCTCTGCTGCCATTTTTGGAATGGTAATTGAAGCAGAAAAAACCTTGGGAATTATCATGACTTTGGGCGCCTTTGTTGCTGGTTCGGTAATCTTTACAATTGCAGATGTAATTGCGGAGCACAAGGGTGGAGGAGCTGGCATTTTACTCGGTATCGGTCTTGATTCTATTCCTGAGTCACTTGCAATAGGAGCTTCAGTAGCTGGCGGTGCCGGATTTGTGATTGCGCTGCTTATTGGTATACAAAATGTCCCAGAAGGAATTGCCTCATTTCGTGAAATGACTTCTGGCAAGACAACAGCCTTTAGAGGTAGTAAAAGGAAGGCCTTGATTGCTATCGGGTTTGTATCAGTGATTCCAGTTGTTCTTGGATTAATAGGCTTGTTCTTCGTCCAGGGTATGCAGGTTGTTATTGCGCTGACCCTTGCAATCTCAGCGGGTGGCATTTTCTATATGCTGTTTTATGACATGATTCCAAAAGCTCACAAGGAAAGAAAATGGCTGCCTACATTTGGAGCTGTCCTTGGATTTATTATAGGATTTGCCCTTGTTAGATTGATTCGGTAGCCTACACTATTGTAGGCTAGTGTCTTGCATAATCTTTAAAACTTCTTCTAACTTACCTTGATACGAATACGTCAGCAGGTTTAACATAGGAA
>JBKPEN010000250.1:0-3835 GCA_046728425.1 Thermoproteota archaeon | reverse complement strand
AAGAGCATTGAAACGCGTCATCTCGCCTGCGTCAGTTTGCTTTTGGACAATACCAACATGAACCACTTGGCTCTTAATGTCCTGCAAAAGGTGCTTGACGATCTCTGGCTCTTGTATCCTCATGCCGTTTTCGTAAATCTGATCCATTGAGTTTATCTTGCCTGCTAGGACCATACTTCCAAGCGTAGTCCGGGGTTTCCATTCAGCCTGGTGTTGTCTTGCTGACGATGATATTTGGCTCATTTCTCTTTTTTCTGGCCTCGCTTCTTCTCTACTGCGACGCTCTTCTTCCCTTCTTTTGCCTTTTCTTTCTTGACTGGTGCTGCTTCTTTCGTTGCCTTCTTTGACATCGCCTTTTCTGCAGGCTTGCCTGAAATTCTGCTCCTTATTTCTTCAAAGTGTGAAGGATAATCTTCAGGCCTCAGGCCATTTTTCAAAATTGCGGAGAAACGTGAATTGTACTCATCCTCATCATCTTCTTTCAGAGTGTGTGAGTATTCTGCTATGTGATGTCCACTGATCCTGTCTTCGTCTGGAAGAGATTCTTTGGAGACAGGTATACTGACGCCTGCATCAACAATGCCCTTCATGCATGCTGCAATCCTTGAAGTAAAGCGGTTGTTGCCTATATAGAGGACTGCATCATTGATCTCCTTTTGTATCGCCTTCTTCCCTAATTGCATACCTGTGAGATAGCATGCTGGCAAATTGTTAAATGCGCCCTTCCATCCGTGCTCGGCAAGTTCTCTGCTATGTGCAGAGGTGATGACAATATCGCCTGTAGGAGTTGGCCTGAGAAGTTGGGCTGCGACATTTTGATCGCTTATCCTAATAGTAACAAATAGATGCCTACCGATCAGAATTGCCGACCTTTTGCGATAATTAGTTTTATCTTCTCTAATCCTTTTTAGCGTATGAATATAAGTCAACAGTTATCCACCATTCAACGATTAGTGAAGCAACCAATGTAAAGCACTTATAAACGTTAAAGACTGGTCGGGAATCGATTTGAAAAGCTTTTTTCTCTTTTCTACCAAAATGCAATTGTACTGTATTTACCACGATAAAACGACATTGACTATTATTTTTATTCTTCTGCTACTCTATTTACATTGTTTTTTGCGATGAAAACCTTTAAAGAAAAATTTCTTGCCCCTGAGATTCTATTTTTTATGTACTATACTACCATTATCACTTTACTTAGGTTTCATTTAAGTCATGGGGGTATATGTTTTATTTCATATCATGAATATAAATCGCATCCCGTATTGCTTTCAAGTCTTATAAGAGATATCTTGTCAACCAGAAGTCCTGCGGTAGCGGATTCAAATCTAGTTTTCCCACTACAGAGGGATCTTTACCCTGTCAAGATGAGGATTATGAACAGCAATTCAAAGCAGCATATATAGATGTCAGAACTAAGCTTGATTATGATGTTTATGACTTGACAGTCTCTGTTGTGTGGTACTATTTACAGAACAATTGAATACTGCTTTAACTGCAAATTACTAAGAAGACTATATTATAGTTTATCTTCTCCTCGTCATTCTCTTTGCAATCAATGCGGCATATACACCCCCTCCGATGCCATTATCAATGTTTACCACCGCTAAGCCAAGGGTACAGCTCTGAAGCATAGATGCCAATGCTCCTATGCCGTTTGCACCAAAGCCATAGCCTATTGAAGTTGGCACTCCCACAACCGGTATATCTACCATCGACGCCACAACTGACGCAAGTGCACCTTCCATTCCTGCCACGACTACAATGGCGCCTATATCTTGCTTGAACATCTCTTTAAGAGCTGGAAAGAGACGATGCATTCCCGCAATGCCTACATCATAACTTGTTATTGCCCCACAGCCCATCGCTTTAGAAACAATCCGTGCCTCTTCTGCAACGCCAACGTCTGAAGTGCCGGCCGAAATTACGCCTATTTTTGCATTAGTCATTTTGCAGACGAATGACTTTTCGGAGGCAAGTAGTGTTGTGCTGTTTCTTCCAATTTCGACAATAAAGCCCTTTCTACGGAGCGCACCTGCTACTTTTGATAGCTCATTCTTCTTTATCCTGCTGACTACAACTTGACCGTTACGCCTAACAGCCGCAGCAGCTACTCTGATGATGTCTTTATACTCTTTACTTTCAGAAAAGATGATCTCTGGTATTCCACCTCTTCTTATTTCCCGACCGACATCGAGCTTAGCAATATCGTCTATCTTTTCAATTGCATGGATAGAGATCTCCTTCTTTACCTCCGATAGGCTGAGGCTGCCATTTGCAAACTCGTCAAGAATTGTATGCAGATCCATCGTGTCAGCAAGCTATCAACAACAAGAAAATAAAAGGATTTAAAGTGGAAGTGCCCTGATCGCTTCCTTCACGCTTGCGACACCCTTGCTGAAAATTTCCTGCTCAAAGCTGTCCAGCTTGAGTTCAATGATGCGTTCGACGCCGCATGCGCCAATGATAACCGGGACGCCTATGCACACATCATGAAATCCATATTCCCCTTCAAGTAATGTTGACACTGGAATTACCAGCTTTTTGTCTCGGATGGCAGACTCCAGCATATTCGCAATTGCGTTGCCAGGTGCGTACACTGTCGCTCCCTTTAAAGCAATGACCTCTGCTGCAACCTTTCTTGTCTTTTCAAAGATCTCCATTGCCTTATCCTTTGAGATAAACTCATGAAGTGGTATGCCTCCTATAGAAGAGAACCTTGTCAACGGCAGCATGTTTTCGCCGTGCTCGCTTATCACCATAGCTTGAATCGAACTGCGAGAAACATTGGTCGCATCTCGAATAAAGCTCCTGAATCTTGATAGGTCTAACATGCCGCCCATTCCCATAACCTTGTTCTTTTTTGCTCCAAGAGTCTTGAGCGTAAAATAAGTCATCGGATCAAGTGGGTTTGTAACTACAATTACTGTCGCATACTTTGCATAAAGGACAATTTTGGAGACGACGTCTTTGACTATGCCTGCATTAATCTTGAGGAGATCCATTCTCGTCATGCCTGGCTTTCTTCCGACGCCAGCAACAAGCACTACATAGTCAGAATCGCGCACATCTTCATAATTGTTTGAACCCCGTACTATGGTGTCAGAGCCTCTTTCTGACAGCTGGTGATTGATGTCCATTGCTTCTCCCTGAGGGAGGCCTTGAACAATATCAAGCAGCAGTATGTCTCTGTCAAGTTCCCTTAGCCCACAATTAAGGGCAGCTGAGGCACCGACCTTTCCCGATCCGATTATGGTAATTGTCATAGCCGAACTTGCAAGCAGAGTATTACTTATATAAATTGTGATAGGAGCTGGGTCAACTTTAAATTAATCAACATGTCAAATCAATACCGAATTTGTCAAAGAAGAAAAGGAGGGACGACAGCTACTTTGCTGTAGATCGACGTAGAAAAAGGAAATACATGATGATAATAATACCAGTCATAATTGCAGTTGCAGCAGCTAGTGTTGCAGGAGCTATTTTGTACCAGCCTCCTACTGCGATGGCAATAAGTGGAATAGAATGTAATAGGTCTGAACAACTCAGTTACCATATTCATTCACATTTAGATGTATTTGTTAATGGAGTACAGCAGCAAATCCCCTCAAAGATTGGGATACTTTCTTCACCCTCATGCTTATACTGGCTCCATACCCATAGTGGGGATGGCACTGTACATATTGAAGCGCCTGGAGCCAGACAATTCACAGTAGATCAGTTCCTTAACATATGGCAACAGACTCTATCTAATTCCTGTCTCTTATACACATCTGACGCTGCCGACGAAGCCTATGATGTGTAGATCTCGGTGGTCGCCGTATCATTAAAA
>JBKPEN010000065.1:0-8714 GCA_046728425.1 Thermoproteota archaeon | reverse complement strand
CTTGTATTGCTTGTACTTGTGTTGAATTATTTTGAGTTGTTTTTTATCTATTTTTTTGTGATCTGTATGCTTTTCTACTATCTGATATAACTCCTCAATGTATTGAAGGTAGCGTGTTATTACCTTTGACATGGCTACATTATGCTCTGTCTTATCAGAAAACATGATATCTCTTGCCCTATGATGAATCTCTGGCAGATTCCTAGGCAAAACATCTATGTGCTTGGGATAGTTCTCGACCAAAAATATTCGCTTGTCATTTACTGGAGACGCATCTATTGCCTCTCTTAGTGGAGTATTACTTAACAAACTGCCATCCCACCCGTATACACCTTTTTCCACCTCTACCCAAGGAAAATTGTATGACGGGTAACCGCTTGCAGCAAGGATGTGCTTGGGAGTTATCTGCTGCTTTGAACTATCAAAAACTAGAGCCTCTGCAGTCAGTACATTTGTAGCCGTTATTATTAGACGTGCATTTGGCTTTCCATTAGGGTTTAATTTTTTAAAATCAACATATTTATCCAAAGTTTTTGCTAAGGGTGAGTGGTCATATATATAGGTCCATTTTTCCGGCGTAAAGTATTCAGGATCTGAAATTGCATACTCTGGTTTCCATCTTGGTTTGAACATTTTATCATTTCCGAAAATAGCAGAGCTATAGAAAGATCCTAGCTGTTTGATCTTCCTTATTTTTTCGTTTGCGCTTATAGCGTGATGATTTTCAACAACTTCATTTTTTCTTCCGTAGAAAGAATATGGGTAATAGCTATCCAAACTACGCGACAGTTGTTCTGCAAACCCAGGGCTCAAAAGATAAGAGAAAGAAGAAGTAGGAGCATTCAATTCTACAAAGCCATCAGATAATTCCAACCAGAACTGTTCAAGTGATTGCTCAGGGGAATCTCCATTTTTTTTGGCACCTGCTATAATGACGGCATTTACTGCGCCAATAGATGTGCCAGCAACAATATCGATCTTGATATTTCTTTTTGCAAGCGCCTTGTACACCCCACATCCAAAAGCTCCCAATGATCCACCGCCTTGAAGTATCAGTACATTTTCTATTGTCTTAGTAGTCTTGTCTATTGATGATGATGATGGCAATGTAATTGATAGTTTACTGTCATCATTTCTTTTGCTTTTTTCTTTACCCAAATCCTTATTGTTGTTAGTAGTTTCAGTCATCCTTCTATTTTTCTTAACCACCAAGTATATTCCCCATCCTCCGCCCTTGTGTCTTGTAAAGAAGATGCATGAAGCTTTTCTTACTCCACATATGGACCATGAACCAATTGATCGTAGAATCTAACTGATTTGATATTGACAAATTCAAGCATACCGTATCTTGATAACTCTCTACCAAATCCACTATTTTTTATACCACCAAATGGAACACGAGGATCAGATATCACGACATTATTTACCGTAACCATTCCATGTTCCATCTTGGATGATAATTCTTCTGCCTTCTCTAAGTTTTGTGTCCAGATGCTAGCTCCAAGACCAAATTTTGAATCATTTGCAATCTTTATTGCTTCCTTTTCATCATCAGCTAGAATTATTGGTGCGACAGGACCAAACACTTCTTCTTGAGCTACCTCCATGACAGGAGTAACATTAGAAAGAATAGTTGGCCTGTAAAAATAGCCTTTGCCTTCAATCCTTTCGCCGCCTGTGAGAATTTCTGCTCCCTCCTTTACAGATCTTTTCACGATTCCTTCCATATTTTCAAGGCTCTTGGCACTAACTACGGGGCCCAAATCTGTATCGTCTTCAAGTGGATTGCCAACTTTGAGCTTTTCAGTCTTTTGAACAAATTGTTCAGTAAACCCCTTTGCAATATCCTTAACAACTATGAATCTTTTTGACGCTATACAACTCTGTCCGCAGTTAACGAACCTGCCTTTGACTGCACCTGACGAGGCCTTCTCAATATCTGCATCTTCGCACACAATGAAGGGGTCACTCCCTCCTAACTCCAATACAGTTTTTTTCAGTTTAGAGGTAGCCCTCTGCGCCACTTTAGCTCCTATAGGCACACTTCCTGTGAATGTTACAGCGTTAACTCCCACTGAATCTATAAGTGACTCTGCACTTTTTGAATCTGCAACCAATGTTTGAAAAATGCCTTCTGGCACTCCAGCCTTAAGAAAAGTCTTTTCAATTTCGATCCCACATTGCATTGTCGCGCTTGCTGGTTTCAATACAATAGTATTTCCAATCATCAATGAAGGAGCTGCAAACCTCAGTCCCTGCCAGTAAGGATAATTCCATGGCATTATACTGGCTATAACTCCAAGTGGTTCAAATGTTACTATACTTTTTCTTGCATCTGTGTTAATGACTTCGCCTGCTGAGAATAGTTTTGCGTTATCTGCAAAATATTCAACTGTCCATGCACATTTATCAATTTCAGCTCTAGATTCTTTTATTGATTTTCCCATCTCCTGCGTCGCGGTCCTTGCAAGACTTTCTTTGTTTTTCCTCATTTCATGGGCAAATGAATACAGATGATCAGCTCTTCTATCAATATCCTTTTTCCATTCTGCAAACGCATCCCTTGCCCTTCTTACAGATTCATTTATCTTTTTCTCATCAATTATTTCATACTCTTTCAGTAGATCTTCTGTTGCAGGATTTATTGTTTCGATTCTTCTTTTCGATTGGGGCTGGGTATCATTGCCTCTAGTGGTCAAGGATTCATTACACCTCTTCCCACGATTTTTTTTCGATCTTTTATTAGCATCTCTAAAGCTTCTATAGCCTGACCTAGTTTAAATTGATTTGAAATCAACAGTCTAATTATTCTCCTTTTTGAAAGTAAGACAGACAATTTTTATACTTCCTTTCTGTTATATCATTACTTGCCATTTTGACTCACACTCTTTTTCATATGGAAGTAAGAAATCAGATTTTGTATATGTTTGTCTCAAGAAAAAACAATGATAAAAAGAGGGCAGTCCAGCTCTTATGCTTGAAGGTTAAACATACTTGAAACGTTACCCCTTTCAACTGAAACGCGCTACGCAAAGCCTCCATTAACGCGCAGGACCTGACCGTTTACCCAGCCACCATCAGGGCCGACAAGGAAGGATACCACGTTGGAGATATCCTCCGGTTGGCCGAGGCGTTCCAGCGGGGTCTGTTTGCGCAGCTGTTCGATCTGAGCATCTGTCTTATCTGTAAGGAACAGCTCTGTAGCCACTGGGCCAGGGGCTACAGCGTTTACAGTGATATCTCGACCACGTAGCTCATTGGCAAGCACGCGGACCAGTCCCTCAACGCCTGCTTTCGATGCTATATAAGGGCCATAGGTGGGGAAAGCCTTGGCAATGACACTACTGGAGAAAGCAATGATGCGGCCACCTGAAGAAACCTGTCGAGCAGCTTGCCCCAGAACCACAAAAGTACCGCGGAGGTTGGTTGCGATCACCTTGTCAAAAAGCTCCAAGTCACCTTCAGCGATGGTTGAAAGCGGCATAATGCCTGCGCAGTTCACTATCACATTTATCCCACCGAAGGTGTCTATTGTTTCCCTGAAGAGGCGTTCCACGTCGGCTGCATTTGCCACATCCGCCTGCACGGCAATGGCTTGTCCCCTAGTGGACTTGATTTCGGCTACGACTTCTTCCGCTTTGGTGGCGTTGCCGGCATAGTTTACTACTACAGCGAACCCGTCGCTTGCCAGCCTCCTCGCTACAGCGCGTCCTATGCCGCGCGATGATCCAGTGACAATCACGCTCTTTCTTGCTGATAGATCTGTCGTCAATCCTTCACCTCAATTTGCTGATGCGCTGCCATTCTTCTTATTAGCATCAATGCAAATCCTACTGACACCGCTGACAGTAATCCTGCTGTAAGGAACACGAGGTTGTACGACCCGGATGATGGATATGACCCTTCCGCTCCTGCAACAGTCTCATGATTACCCATGTAAACGCCTGCCAATGCTGGGCCTATTGCCATTCCTATAAACAACAAGAGAGCACCCACTCCTACTGATATGCCAGTGAACTCTTTTGGCGCTGACGATACGACCATGTTCCATGTTGCGGTTGCTGTGAGCGATAGACCGGAGGCAATTACTGCTAGGTTTGCAGATACTGCAAGTTCTGACGAATGAAACATCAGCAATCCTAGTGCACCGATTAGGCTGACTATGCCACCAATGATGGTCGGCTTGATGCTTCCTATTCTATTTATGATAAATGGGGTGACGCTTGCAAATATCAAGAACATTACCATAAAAGGGAGCTGAACGTTTGCAGCATCTACGGCATCCCCTCCGAACCCCAGTGGTATTGGGCTCCTAACCAGCTGTACTATGGTTGGATAAATCATGAACATCGTAATCCCAGTGGCTATAAGCAAGATATATGATGATAGAAGGATCTTGTGTCTTAGCAATCTCAAGTCAAGAAAAGGTGGTACAATCCTTCTCTCCAGAATAACAAAGACAGACAATGAAATTGCTGATGCTACGAATGCAGTTGCGATTTGTGGCAGATTTTCAGAGGTTATGCCAGTCTGTATAAGTGTTAGTGCCATTAGAAATGAGGTTATAGTAACAGAAAGAGCTAGTATACCCTTGATGTCTATGGAAAATGAGGAGACTCGCTTTTTGTCCGAAGTACTACCTTCTGGGACCTTGGCAGAACTTGATTGATCTTGCTCTCTGTTGTTTTCTTTTACGAATTTGGAGATCATGAGCGTTACTAGGGCCGAAAATGGAACTATAGCTAAGAAAGTTGCATGCCATCCAAAGTTCTGGATAACGCTAGCTCCTGCTAAGAGGCCGACTACTGAGCCAGCAGAGTATGCCGATCCAAATACTCCTACAGCTATGGCAAGTTTGGCGGGGGGAAACGTGTCTCTAAGAAGACTGAAGGCTGCAGGAACCGCCGCCAAACCGAAGCCTTGAATTATCCTGGTTGCAAGCAGAAATGATATATTATCTGCAAATCCTCCAGCAGCGAGTCCGGCTATGTATATTGTAAGTAATATAAGCAATACTTTCTTTTTCCCATAAAGATCAGACAGTCTGCCTGCGACAGGAGTCATTACTGCAGCTACAATCAGGTACGCGCTGAAAATCCATGCAGCCGTTCCGTACGGTATGTTAAAGTCCTTTATGATCTCTGGGATAGCAGGTAAAAGCATAGTCTCTGAGAAAAAGACTGTCAAAAGAGTGCTGCTAAGTATCGCTAGAGTTAGCCATGCGTGGCGGCTAACGGTAACTGCCATCTTGTCTTCAACTTCCATACTATCTCCTTTTGCTTGCTGTAAGTTCTCGTTGTGGCGCAACAATCGTTCTTTCTTATTTTTTTCCTGTTTTCTTTGGTTTTGATCTTCCATTCTTAAAATCACTATTTGTCACTAAGTAACAAAAGGTAAGTATATAAATTGGTAAGTAATGATATGGAAAGTAGGTGAGCTTTTAGTTACTTGCTGAAACAAGAAAGCATTGAATGGATGGAACACAACATGAAGGAGTGTCCAATCAACCACACCTTCAAGCTCGTAGGCAAGAAATTCACTATGCTGATAATAAGAAACATGATTCATCGTGACCACAAGAGGTTCAACCAGTTTCTGGAAATTGAAGATATCAACGCGAAAGTGCTTTCTGCTAGATTGAAGGAAATGGAAAAGGACGACTTGATAGAGAGAAAGATCTATCCTGACACTCCTGTAAGAATTGAATACACAATTACCGAAAAGGGTAGAGCACTTGAGCCAATACTTGATCAAATGTCCGCATTTTCTATGAAGTACTGTGCAAAAGATATATTCAAGGACGGAAAGGAAAGAAAGCTTGAGCAAGTGTACGGTTACGAACATTCCAAGAAAGGTAGATAGATGATTCTTATCTGACTAGATAAAACTTTTCTTATCACTGAAGAGGTATAGTAGGCCTGGATTCTTTTTTTCATGGGTGCTGGCTGGTTGTTACATTTACCTTTACGGAACCAAAAAGTTGTTATCATCAATGATGCAATATGCATTAGCAGTTAATGGAGAAACCTGAATCAATTATTGTAATAGATCAATCTGGAAAAGATTTGATGTCTGATCCTACCTTGAACAAGGGGACGGCCTTTACCGAGGAGGAGCGAACTGAGTTCAACCTACATGGGTTGTTGCCTCCAGTAATTGAGACATTAGAACAACAATGTGTGCGGGCATATGAAGCATACAAGAGAAAGGATGACGACTTGGAGCGGCACATATTTTTGCGGGCGCTACAAGACACAAATGAGACCCTTTTTTATGCTCTGCTTTATCGCCATATTGGTGAAATGGCCCCAATTATTTATACACCAGTTGTGGCACAGAGCTCTATCAATTTTTCACATATTTACCGTCGTCCTCGTGGTCTATTTTTGTCATATCCTCTTGCAGACAAGATGGACGAGATAATAGAAAACCGCCCCTATCGTGACGTGGATGTAATAGTTGTAACGGATAGCGAACGAGTGTTAGGAATAGGTGATCAGGGAGCTGGAGGTATGAGCATCCCCATTGGCAAGCTTTCACTTTATACAGTGATTGGGGGAATTGACCCTAAGCGAACCCTTCCAATTCTGCTTGATGTTGGTACAAATAATCAGGAGCGGTTGCAAGACCCAGAATATATCGGGTGGCGTCATGAAAGAATAACAGGTCAACCTTACTGGGATTTTGTGGATAAGTTTGTATCATGCATTAAGCGAAAGCTTCCAAATGTCTTGCTGCAGTGGGAGGACTTTGCAAAGTCACATGCCCGTCCAATCCTTGACAAATATCGTGATAGTCTCTGCACCTTCAATGACGACATTCAGGGCACTGCTGCAGTTACGCTAGGCGCTATATACAAGGCTCTGAAGATTACGGGAAAGAAATTCTCAGATCAGCAGATTGTTATCCTGGGTGCCGGAAGTGCTGGGACTGGAATTGCAGAGTACGTTTTACAGGCAATGATAGCTGAAGGAATGGATGAGGAGAAAGCCCTGCGCCATTTCTTTATCTTGGATAGCAAGGGACTTTTACAGAGCACACGTACAAACCTGTCAGAGGTTCAACAGAAGTTTGCGCAGCCTTCTGAACTGGCTTCGGGTTGGAGGGCAAGAGAAGGGGAGATAGGACTGTCGGAGGTTATCAAGAATATCTCTGCAACCATCCTTATAGGTGTTTCAAGCCAGCCCAATCAATTTGCCGAGTCGATTGTAAGAGAAATGGCAAGCAAAGTTGATAGGCCCATTATCTTTCCCTTATCAAATCCATCTGATCGTGCAGAAGCGGCTCCAAAAGATCTCATTCAATGGACAGAGGGTCGCGCCCTAATAGCTACAGGAACTGAGTTTCCCCCAGTTTCATTTAACGACAAGACATTCAAAATAGCACAATGCAACAACTTTTACATATTTCCTGCTATCGGTCTGGCTGTGGTCGCTTCTGAAGCAAAGAGGGTCACCGACAAGATGATGATAGCAGCAGCGAGTAGCTTGGGTAATTTTCAAGGTGCCAAAGGTAACAATGATAGGGGTGGTGCTGAATCACAGTTGCTACCCCCAATAGAGAACATGAGAGATGTTGCTATTCATATTGCAACAAAGGTTGCACTCCAGGCTCAACAAGACGGTGTCGCGCCAGAAAGGAGTGAGCAAAAAGTATCCGATCAAATTCAAAAAGAATTCTGGATTCCAGAATATCGCAATTACAAAGTCTCAAAGAAGCAAGTAAGTCTCAAATCATAGGATTACTCAGCAAAGAAGTTTGGCTTGAGAAAGAGAGCCACGGCTCTAGAGTATAGAAAGTTGAAAGTCAAAATAGTTTCTCAATAGTTCGTCGTCGTCTTAAGCAGAAATGAATATGAAAGAATATAGCTACATGAACAGGTTTGTCCTGGCCAGATCCACGACTTCATCTCCTTTGCCATTCAGTATCGCCTTTACCATATAAAGTGTGAAGCCCTTGATCTGCTCCAGATTAATGCTTGGCGGCACCAATAATTCTTGCCTGTTCACAGCTACATCCACCAAGGCTGGACCTTCGTGCTCTAAAGCTTGGTTTAAGATTGTCTTTACCTGCTCTGGTCTTTCAGCTCGTAACCCCAAAATCCCAACCGCTTCAGCCAGCTTTGAGAAATTGGTTTCTACCAGGTCAGTCGCAAAGGTGAGGAACCCAGCTGCCTTCATTTCAAGTTCTACAAAACTCAGAGAGCTATTGTTAAAGACAATTACCTTGATGGGCAGCTTTAATTGCTTTAATGAGATAAAATCCCCCATGAGCATAGAGAACCCACCGTCTCCAGAGAGGCAAATAACCTGACGACCTGGAAAAGTTTCTTGTGCTCCAATTGCTTGTGGCAGAGCATTTGCCATCGAGCCATGTGAAAAAGATCCTAGCAGCCTCCGCTTACCATTCATGCGTAAATAACGTGCAGCCCAGATGGTAGGGGTACCTACATCACAGGTAAATATCGCCTCAGGTGATGCCATCTCGTCGATTAGCTTTGACACGTACTGAGGATGTGTTGGCTTCTGCCCTATCTTGCCGATTGCATGCGCATCCAAGTCCTTCCGTGCCTCTCTGTAGTGGTCAAGGGATTTCTTCAGATGACGATTACGTTTATCTGGTTCTTTTTGCTTAAGCAATGGTATCAACGCTATGAGCGTCTCACGGACATTTCCGACTAATCCTAAATCCACTTTTGTACGCCTACCTATCTG
>JBKPEN010000264.1:0-3662 GCA_046728425.1 Thermoproteota archaeon | reverse complement strand
CTTGTATTGCTTGTACTTGTGTTGAATTATTTTGAGTTGTTTTTTATCTATTTTTTTGTGATCTGTATGCTTTTCTACTATCTGATATAACTCCTCAATGTATTGAAGGTAGCGTGTTATTACCTTTGACATGGCTACATTGTGTTCGGTTTTGTCGCTGAACACAATATCTCATGTCCTATGAAATACTTCAGGCTGCAGCAGCAGAATCTGCTGCAGCCTTTCAATCTTTTTTTGGGATAGTTTTCAACAATAAACAATAAAAACACTCACTTGTCTGTAACTGAGCAATTTTCGTAATTATGCATTTTTAAGAGGGGCCATAAGATGTATAGGCTTAACCAGATCGGCTACATCAACCCAGCAGCGAGCTATCTTGTCCATAGAGTATATTAGGTTCAGTACTGCGACTGTAGACTCTGGATTGTTTGAATCTACGCTGCTCTTAATGGAATTTATAACTTCCATAAAATTATCATACATCTTGACTACACCATTTGATTCTGATCTATTCTTGTTTACAAATGCAACAACTGACTTTTCGTGCATCTTTTCTACAAGTACTCCAGCCTCGACTATCTCATCGACTGCTCTGGTGTGTGAAAGATCTATTGCATTAACAAGATCGACGATATAGTCTCCAGCACTCTCGAGAAGGTTGGCAGCGATCCTATAGTCAAGGATGTCAATGTTGCTCAGGTTGAGCTTGCCCGCAAGTCTTTGATCCATCATAGCGCTTCGGATCAGTCTGACTAGCAAAAAATATTGTCGGTCGACTTCATCGTCTCTTCCGCTTATCACTTTACGGATACCACTGTTCTGTTTTAGCCTTATGGCTTCAAGCATGTCTCGGTACATGCCTGCAACTATTGCACTCATACGGCGGAGTATCTTTTCAGCATCAAGAGTATCTGCGTCAAGTAAAAATTGGGCAGATATATGGAAGCCATCTTCATCGACTATTTCTAAGCCGACCAGCTTTCGCATAGCCTTCTTAATCCTATCGGCGTCTTCAAATGAAATCTGAGAACTGGCCTTGATCCAAATCATGTCATACCCGAGGAGGTACCCACCGTACACTTGGTTAACTAGCATGTCCATCGACACCGACGGATATGGAATCACCAATTCCTTCATCTTGTCTGCCGTATCGTCCTCTGAAGCAAATATCGATATAGAGTTGTCCCGGTTGATGTGCACTGGCACGATATTTCCTTTCTTCAAGTTGTTGTTCTTGATCCATACGCTTGGCAGTGAGACCAAGATGCTGCTGCCTATTTGCTGTAAGCGTCTTGCATACCGAGTCATCTTTGGATAAATGTTTAAATGAATTTAAACTAATTAAACATTATTCTTATATTTTCGAAGCATTATAAACAATCAGATGGCGATAGAATTACTGGGGCAGCCTATAGCTTTAGCCAAAGCGTTCAGTCCCGGCCATATAACTGGCTTTTTCGAGGCGCCCCATGATATTTCTTCTTCTTTCGATTTCCTGTATAGAGGTTCTAAAGGGGCCGGATTTTCTGTCGATAGAGGTATTTTAACAACAGTGTATCTTTATGAGAGTTCAAAATCGAATTATCAGATCTGTATCAATGGTGCTAAAAGTCGCAGCGCAGAAGTATCGAAGTGGGTTGTTGGGGAATATCTTAAGCATACAAACAGACCCTATTTTGTAAGTATCCAGCATGATGTTGAAATCCCAATTGGCTTTGGTTTAGGCTCAAGTGGTGCAGCTGCTCTCAGCCTCTCATATGCTCTCAATCAAGCTCTTGACACAGGCCTCAATAGAACTGAAGCAGCACAAATTGCTCACCATGCAGAAATTGCCTGCAATACTGGGCTAGGCACAGTAATTGCCGAGTTTGCTGGGGGCTTTGAGATGCGAACAAGTGCCGGAGGACCGGGTGTCGGTTCTATTAACAAGGTCAATTTAGATAAGACTTACAAAGCGGTAGTCCTCTGTCTTGCTCCTATTTTGACCAAGTCATTTCTCACAAACCGCATAAACGAAATAAACGGCATTGGAGGCATTCTGTTAAGCAAGCTATCGGCATCAAGAAGCCTTGACGACTTTCTCAAAATGTCACATGGATTTGCAGAGATGTTGAATCTCACGGAAGGCAGATGTAAGGAACCAATTGCAGCTCTCAAGAGAAAAGGGATTAAATCAAGCGTAGCACTATTTGGTCAAACTGTTTTCACTCTGGTCCCAGAGGAAACGGCATCTGAGGCGGCAGATGCACTTAGACAATTTGGTGGAACACTTATTGTCTGTAATGTAGATACGGCGGGGGCAAGAATGCTCTAAAATTGCACATAGATCACATTGGCATACCGTCAGATCATCCTCGAGCCAAATCTCTTTACATCCGCGAGATGTTAGTTAATGGCTTTAGACGAGGCTTGGTCGTACCAGAGGGTCTAATTGCCCATGGAAGGGGTGAGGCATACGATTATCTAATTGGCGAACGGACTACAAAGACTGCCCAACGTGCAATTGAGGCAGCAGCAGCAACTATGTTGCTCTCAAGCCGGGCCGTCATATCTGTAAATGGTAACACTGCTGCTTTGTGCTCAAATACAGTGGTGGAACTTGCAGAAGTGGCAGGGGCAAATATTGAGGTCAATATCTTTTATAGAACAGAGAAGCGTGAGAAGGCGATCAAAGCCGAGCTTGAGAAGCATGGTGCAAAAAAAATATTGGGAGTAGGTCTAAAAGCATCAGCAAGAATTCCGGAGCTCCAAAGTGAGCGTAGACGAGTTGACCCTAATGGCATCTATGCTGCTGACACAGTGTTGGTTCCCCTGGAGGATGGAGATAGAACAGAGGCATTGATAAGAATGAACAAGACAGTGATTACAATTGATCTCAACCCATTGTCTAGAACATCTAAGGTTGCAGATATTACTATTGTTGATAATATCGTGAGGGCTATGCCAGCATTGGTATATGCTGCACGCAAGCTCAGGAGAACTACTACTGCTATGTCATTAAAAAGAATCACAGACAATTTTGACAACAGTAAAAACCTCCAAGAATCACTCGAGATCATAAAAAAAAGTGAAGTGCAATAATTGCAGGGCAGCAGGACAAAACTCAATGTAAGCGATATATTGGCTAAGAAAGAGAAGAAGGAAAAAATCTCTGTTCTTACAGCATACGACTATTCTACTGCAAGAATATGTGACAAGGCAGACATTGACATTTTGCTTGTAGGCGATAGCGCAGGAATGGTCGTGTTAGGCTATCCAAGCACAGTGCCTGTTGGCATGCAAGACATGATAATATTTTGTGGTGCGGTGGCAAGGGGAACCAAACGCGCAATGATAGTCGGCGACATGCCGTTTGGTTCATATCAAGTAGGTCCAACTGTAGCAGTTGAAAATGCAGTCCATCTCATAAAGGCTGGTTGCGATGCAGTTAAGCTGGAAGGAGGTTCTGAGATTATAGATACAATAAAGGCAATAGTAGACGTCGGGATACCCGTCATGGGCCACATTGGACTCAGGCCTCAGACATCATCACTATGGGAAGGCTACAAATTGCAGGGCAGAACAAAAGAAGGAGCAATCAAATTGATTGAAGACGCCAATGCTCTAGAGAAGGCAGGAGTCTTTAGCATTGTTCTTGAGATGACTGCAGCTGAGGTCGCAGG
>JBKPEN010000241.1:0-2135 GCA_046728425.1 Thermoproteota archaeon | reverse complement strand
GGTATCTTCTTATTATCTAGCCTGAAATGGAACAGGTAGGCACTATTATATTATGTTACACATTCTTGCAGTTAGACAGCGTAAAAAATGACATGCGTTGTGACCCTGCCATTTGATTGTTGTTAGAGCCGAGATTGTATGTATATCTCCATAGCTCTATATCCACAAATGAAAAGTCGAGCTAAGAAATTTTTTCTAGGAAACAGATGATCCCTCTGAAGAAGTAGGGGAAGAAGGAGGAGAAGGACCACCAGGGGGAGACGGCGGAGCAGCAGTCGTAGTATCATGTTGCGGAGGAATTCCCACCAGCCTTGCAAGCTTGACCTTTGAAGCAACAAATTGACTAACATCTGTAGCAAAAGTTACCAACGAAGAACCCTTCTTTTCCACAAGTCCAATTCTCTGTGGAGCAAAATTATGCTTACTTAATTCCTCTGTGATAAGGTTAGCCACATCCTTTGTTGCTATTATGATATGACATCCATTAAGTGATGCTGTTGCGTTTTCTATAAGGAATTTGTCTGTTGCAAATTTGGCGATCTCTTCATTTCTTACTGGAAGCTCATTTATCATAAGCTGAGCATTTGCAAGCTCTGCAAGTTTGCCAAGTGCAAATATCCCCTGCGACCCGACCGGATAAACTGCAGTAATATGTACCTGTTTGTCATATGCAGTCCCAAAGTCTGGGCAATATTTTGCAATTATTTTTCCAAGAGCAAAATGTGGCTCACTTAGGTTCTTCAGTGCTTCGTCCTTTGCCTGAGTAATGTTGGCAAACGAAATACCACCACCGCCACTCCCAGCGGCGGCATTCTGTTGTTGTTGTTGTTCGTACTTGGCAATATTTTCAGAATCCATAGAAGCAAGAGTATAGAGGCCAAGCTCAGAAAGGCCTCCAAACTTATTTGTGACTATAATTTCCATTCCTTCCTCGACCTGGTCATATTTGGTAGGCAGTTCTTTTGTAGTAGTTGACACAGCGCTTGTGCCGTAGAAGAGTTTACCTAATTTGAGTGAGCTGTAATCTTCTAGTGCAAGGTTGTAGCGCGAAGTGAAGGCATCAAGGTTTGACCTTATCTTGTCAAGCATTTCTTCTGATGGGGCATCATAAATTGGAAATAGCTTAGACGACGGCGAAGATTTCATATCGCAGCCAAGCAAGTTCAAAAGTTCAATAGCAGATGTCATCGCTATATTGCTATGTAAGTCAGCATCTGGTTCTTTTGTTATGTCAGTTACCTGTGTCACTGAAGTTACTGCAGGCATATATCCAATTTTGTCGCCTCTGTGGAGTTGAATGTAATCAAGCATTCCAAACTCTGCATCCTTGTGCTCTGTCAAGACTGCAGAGATGCTTGTCACCGAGACCTTTGAGTTAAACATTTTAAAAAAATTCTCCAATGCTTGAGATAACAACGGCGCATGTTCTCCAGAACCAGTATGGATGCGAAATACTGCAAGGGCCCGTTTTAGTTCGACTTCTTTGTCCATAACAGGATTGGCAAAGCTGTATACACGCCTTGTCAACTCTGGAATTTTGCCCTCAATATAGTAGAAAGAGTCATACCATGAAGGAGTTATCTTAATGTGAGAATGTTTCACTTCTGCCAGCGCCGCTTTGAGGACATGGATGTCCACTTCATTTGAGCAGGTGGGGATCCAGCGCAGAGGATCGAAGCCAAGTTTTCGGTATATATTGACATGTTCCCAAAAATTCTCCAACAATCTCGCATTATCTCTCCTAGCAATCACTCAAGTTAATGGACTATGCTATAGAATATACAGGAAAGCTTGTTAATAAATCAGTACTTTTCTCAGGGATTAATGATGGTGAAAACTAGTATGTTTTAACTAAATTATGTCCCAAACCGAAGAAGAAACAACTATTATAAGGAGTCTAGCTCTCAATTTCTCTGCATACAGATATGAGCTCACAGAATCCAACAACCACCACCACCACCACGACACCGTCATCATCTATGCAAATTGAAAAGGTCGCAGACGAATTTGACGGAAAGACGGCCCAAGAAGTCTTGAAGTGGGCCCTTGACACTTTTGGAACTAAAATTGCTCTCGCATCAAGTTTTGGTGCAGAAGATGTAGTTATCATAGATATGATGGCTAACCTTGACAAG
>JBKPEN010000032.1:0-7876 GCA_046728425.1 Thermoproteota archaeon | reverse complement strand
GTAAGACCCACGCTATATGTGCCAGCTTCGTCGAATGTATGATCAACATCATCATCAACTTCTACGCTACCATCACCAAAGTCCAACCTGTATGTGTAAGGCGCCGTACCACCTACCACATCGGCTCCAAACTCAAAAGTGGCTGGTGCTACACCTTCTGTGCCACTTGAAATGATTTCAACCGATGTCAGGGATGGTCGTGGTCGTTCTACAACACTGATTAGTATGCTGTCAGACGCTGTCCGACCGGTAGAGTCTATGACGGTAAGATCCACATTGTACGTGCCACCTAGGTCAAATGTGTGCGAAATAGATTCGTCATCATCAACTTCTACGCTACCATCACCAAAGTCCCACCTGTATGTGTAAGGCGCCGTACCACCTGTTACATTTGCTTCAAACTCAAAAGTGGCTGGTGCTACACCTTCTGTGCCACTTGAAATGATTTCAACCGATGTCAGGGGTGGCGGTGGCTCAACGGTAACTCGTATGCTGTCAGACGCTGTTCGACCGCTAGAGTCTGTGACGCTAACATCTACATTATAGGTACCGGCTACGTCAAATGTATGCTCAACATCATCATCATCATCATTTTCATCGCTACTGCCGTCATCACCAAAGTTCCAGCTAATAGCATAAGGTTCAACACCACCTACCACATCGGCTTCAAACTCAAAAGTGGCTGGTGCAATTCCTCCCCCTTCTGTGCCACTTGAAGAAATATCAACTGTAAGAGGGTTTGTACGTGCTGCTATTAGCTCAAATGAATCAAATATCTGCCTGACTGGTTGTGGTAACGATCTTGACCCCGGACTTCCAGAGAGTGTTGCTGTCTCTACAGCGGTAGAGTTACCTTCATAAAATAGGCAATATCCATTTACCAATCCTAAGTTGCGAGGTGTTGCCGCTGTAGCAGTCAAAATGAAATACCCTGTTCTTGTTTCATTAGGAGCAAAGTTAGTGTTGTATGTCATTTCTACAAGCTTGGCTGGAACTGTTGTTGGTATTCTACTATGACTGTTTAGACCTGTACTGTTATCAACATTGATTGTGGTATCTATACTGTTTACAATTTGGATGTCACGGTAGCCAACTTCCTTAAGCTTTTGTATGTGATAGTCTAGAATAGCATTAGGTATGGTGTCGCGGTTGATGATAGTAAAGATATCCTCATCATCTGAAGTAATTCCTAGCTTAGCGCCCACGTTAGGGTATCGTAGAATGTGTATCACTTCTTCTCCGGCCTGCTGACAGCTGCCAATGTATGTGTTGCTGTCATTACTACTACTGCTGCGGCCAACATTTCGAAGTACTGCTTGTCCGTGCTCATGCCCCTGTGGGCATAGTTCTGCTAATACCCCGTAGCCTTGCACTGCCTCTGCAGCCAGAGTAAACCCTGTATTATTTATGTCCTGGATTACCCAGCCTTCTGGCAGCTGCACTCTAAAGCTGTCCTTTTTATTTAATAACATTGGACCATGAGTTACTGATGGTGATTGGGCGGTGGTAGTCGGCAGTTGTTGCTGCGCGTTAGTAGTTATCGTGAAATTAGAAGCTAAAAAAATGATAGCAACTGCCGCTGCAGCAAGCGCTATTGCATTAGCTGATGAAACAAATAACCCTAAGGAAACTGCCATAATATCTAGAAGAAGTATCATGTCATAAATTAAGATAAAGATTATGGGTTAGCCACTCTATAAAAATATTCGAGATCGCCTTATCGTCTATTCGTCAGCTGTGGTATGTTTTCATCATCGCATATAATATAAGCTTCACTAGATTAATTATATTAAACAATCTTTATATAATTTTTATATATGCTACTGCTTTTTTTATGCTCTTTATTTCTAACTCCCAAAAGTGCATTTAGTATATCCATCATATTCCTGATCTGACTGAATTCAGCCCATCTTTATGTTAAACGGGGAAATAATAATAGTAGTACGGCTCATTGTCAACATCTATGATAGTGCTTTATAACGTTAGTCATGGTTGGATGTTTCCACAGAACATAAAAGCAGGAAGATGAAGCCTTTGGAAAGCGAAAATCTTTCAAGGGAAAATGTATAGTTTGCAAGCTGAAGTGCTTTAGTTTAATACTATTGCCGCTTGGGATATGTTGATGCATGTACGGGCGGATCCAACGCTTTTGGTAGTGCCTGCAAGTGTAGCCATCGCCGTTGGTACTACTGTGGCTCTATTGGCTATTCTGCAGCACTATCTGAATATGCAAACTGTAGATACAAATACTATCCTCCTCCCTAGGAGTACAGGTGGAATTGCTATTGGAATAATCCTACTGGTCATAGGATGTTATTATTGTTATTTTCAAAGTAAACCAAGCAAAACAATAGAGAGAATACTCCCTGAAATTAAGAGAAGAGATACTAGTGCAGTTAGGCAGATAGAACTTAGAAAAAAGAATCACTATTTACATCGCATTAGTTCTAATACATTACGACTTACAAAAGACCTAGCCAGATTAGAAAATTTCATTGATAAATATAGTGATGGCCCCCCACCTAAGGACTGGCAGACTGTAAGATATAATGCCGAGCGCTCAAGAAAACTAGCAGAAGAACTAGGAAAAAAGACAGTTCTAGATTTTGTGCAAATTATAGATTTGGTTGACAATCCAGAGCTAGCTGATAAGTTTAGTGCAAACAATCTATATTACACTCTATATTTATTTGACGAAATTCTCAAAATAGATCCAGAATATAACAAAGTGGTCCTCAGAGAATTAAGAAATGGGATTAGGGAACAAATTGTAAAATTGGATGGGACACTCTCTTTGCTTGAAGAAGAGGAAAAAACATCTTCAGATGATAAGTAAAAATAGCTACACACACCGTAAAGATGTTCTGTCCCTTCATTCATTGAAAGTTGGGTAATTTCTTGAGTCCTCTTGCATTTGTAGTTATACAATAAAAACCGAGGGACTTTTATTATTAGGTTCGCAAGAGATAGTAACATAGAGCTTTCTGCTAGATGAGAATGATTGGTAATCTAACTATCGATCATATTGTTCCCCTTTTTAACAATATAAAAAAACATAAATTTGCGGCTACTAGAGTCACTCCTTTTTTTCAGAATGGATTGGTGCAGCTATGCTATTGCATTATTAATTAGTAGCCTATATTAGGCTAGAATTAAAGCTAGAGGGCAATATACTATGTTCCTAAAGAGATATAGCGTGTTCTCAATACCTAACTGCGTCACCTTACAACAATAATAAAACTACAAATTACCTAAATTGAAAGAATACAATACAGTTAAGACAGGCTGTGTGGCGAAGGCTATATATCAGTTTTGTAAATTTGTTGATTAAAAATGATGAAAGATTTCAACGGAGAGTATAATTGAACAGATGCAGCAGGTAATACAGGAGAAGATCAATTTAGTTGGCCATCAACCCATCAGCATCAAGGAGGAAATGCGAGCTATCGCTAGTAATGCTAAAAAGGATGAACATCCACCAAAAACTTTCTGCAGGCATATGGCCAATTAGATGCAGCTGAGGGAATTGAAACTCGGCAGCTTGAGCGCAGTATTTATGAAAGAACTATAACTATTGTAGTCCATAGCCATATGGACATACATATGGCATTAACCACGGCTGATGCGGAAACACTGTCAGATGATATTTTATCTAATAACGATGACATACTAGCTATATCAATAATGGATATGAGAGGAAATATCCTTGCTGCTAAATCTAAGGAGTCTTTTAAACAAGCGTTTGTAATAAGCGGGGATAGAGCTAAATATGGTGGAACTCTTGCAGTTGCAGCCCTTGCTGTTGCAAATGAGACAAGAAATATTTTTGGGGCATCTAAAGCTATAATCACTATCCATGAAAACTGTAAATTGATGTTGATACCCGTACCCTCATATCAGTTACTGGTCGGACTTGTACTTCAGCGCTCAGTTAGTACAGAAGATAAAATTGTTAATACGATTGAAAGATTGGTGGCATATACGTTAGATCACATTTATCTGTGATAGTATTCAAAACCACTTTCAAAATCCTTGTGCTGCTATTGCCACCGCTGAGCTATTGAAAAAATTCCTTATTATTACTCGGTGATGTTAATGGTTCGAAGATAAAGACGATGCCTTTTCGAATAGTAAAGAATTGAACACCTTCTTTGTCCTATGGTAGTATTGATAGTTCTACTAATTTCCATCGAGGAACAAATCAAAGAAAGGCAACAAAATCAGGGGCACGCACATACAGGAGGAGGCGTTCCAATCACAGATACAGTGCCATCTATCTGATTAGTTAAATACATCTTGCTGTTGGCAGGGTTGTATACAATGTCCCATGGAGCTATGCCAACAGTAATTGTATCCACTATGACGTTATTGGCATCTATCACCGAGACGGTATTAGAATATGGTTCTCCGCCGAAGTTTGTTACATATACTTGGAGGGTAGATGGATTATATGCAACACCCTGTGGATGATAACCAACGTCAAACTGGTCGACAACTGCACCATTTTCTAAAACGAAGACTTTGCCTCTTGGAGCAGTGTCTGAAACAAAACTGGCTACATACATCTTGTTGTTGGCAGCATTGAAGCTAACACCTGTAGGAAAGCGGTCTACCTGTACATGCGTAACAACAGGAGATGTCGATATACTAGTTTCGTCGATTATAGAAACATATCTATCTTGATGATCTGTTACATACATCTTGTGATCCAACGGGTTGAACAAAATCTCATGAGGACCTTGGGACGCCTTCCCTAATGGATCACGTAATTCTATAACATTCACTACATTATCTTCTTCTATTACTGTAACTGTAGTAGAACCTCGATTAGCTACATACATCCTGTGATTATCAGGATTGTATGCAATTCCATCAGGCGTGCTAAAATTTCCTTGAATGGTAGCAGTAACCGTAGGAGGGTTGGTGCCAGGATCTATCATCGAGACGGTATTATCACCTTGGTTTGTTACATACAGCATACCATTCGCGTCATTGAAAGCAACATCCTGAGGCCCATCGCCAACCGGTATTCTGTATATGACTCTATTGTTATTAGGATCAATTTTAGCAATGGCATCAGCTGAGTATAAAGCTACGTACATCATATTGCTTCGCTTGTCAAGTGCAATACCGCTTGGATTACCACCCACATCAATAATAGCAACCTGACGTTCTTGATGGTCTGCAAAAGCATGATAATTTGAACTTGGAATTAATGATGACATTATGATTGTAGAAGTATAAAGCAAGAGAATTATAGTAAGTGAATTAATGAGCGAAAAATTTCTAGGTGCTAACATATTCTACTGCTAAAATTATCATATTTAAAAGCTTTTTACTTTTTGAATAAGAAATGCATTTCATTAATTGCTTCTTGCAATTAAGAGGATAGATTAAGAAAACTAAAGTTCATCCATTCCAAACTTGTGATAGCATTGATTGCACCTGAATTTTTCTCTCCCTGGATGCCGGGAAACTACTTCTAGCTGGCTCTTTGTCTTGCAGTTTGGACATCTTCCATAAACTGTTTGCCTGGGCATATTACATGAGACGTGAAGATATGTAGACATAAAAAGGTAATCAAGGGTTTCTCATTTCTTATGTGGATTCTTCGATTTTTGGATAGAGAGTAGTATAGAATGAAAAGTAGACCTGGTGAGAGATATTAGCACAGCTATACCTGTTAATAGGGTTGCAAGGCTGAAGTAAATTCAGTGAAGAAAAACTTATCTGCATTATTGAGTAGTGGTATTATCATTTCTACTGCTATTATTATTATTCTTCTTCTTGTCCTTTATCTAGGAGAAATAGGAATATCAATCCCCTCTCCTTCTTATGCTACGGATGGTTTAGGTTATGAAATTCGAGAACTAGCAACGTTTCCTGTATCAAATCCGTGGCCATCTAATGATAATAACAGTAGTAATAGTGGTGCAATTTCCGCTAATACAACAATGACCATTTTGCCCAATTCCTCCAAAGCTGTATATGAAACAGAAGCTTTCGTAGCCCCTCCAACTGTAAAAACTTTTTTGATCTATATGGCAAATGAGTTTCATGAGAACTGGCCTGAAGAATCTCACAAACTTATTACAAACAAAAATGCATATGCCATTCCGACAAACTTGACCATATCAAATGGAACGGGTATCGCATTTCACATGGCTGACGCACCTTGGGATATCCCACATGATTATGTTGTAACGGTGGTTGATGCCCACACCAATGAGATTGCATTCCAGACACCCCTTCTCAGTTATCCTAAATTTAACAGAGGTCTGTCTAATTCTGGAACAATAGTCCTGCCTATTGGAGAATATAGAATGGAAGCATATCTTTATGGAACGGACAAGGTAGAGACTAAACCAATTACTATCAAGGTTACAGATACACCTCTAGATCAATCGTCTAATATAACAGCAGGGTTCTTTTATTCGCCACAAAGGTCCGTTGCAAATCCATATGATAACGACGGTCAGCTGCACCATGGTCATTTAGAGTATTATAGACAACAATTTCCATTACATGGATTGAAAATAGAGTCAATACATAGCTTCCATTTTGCATCCTGCTCATTTTATGATAAAAGTGAAAGTTCCGAGTGCATAGATGACGGAGGTCCTCCAGGAGAGCTTTATTGGCATGATAATAAGAGTGCAGACCATGTGATGATATTTTGGAGCTCTACAAAACCCTATAGTCAAATAGCTGCTGCACTTGATGAACTGACTTGGGAAAATGTATATACATGATAAACACGCATCTATCGCAGTCACTATTTGGCTGTTTTTATTGGGTCGTACAAAATACTAATTTAGCATTTTTCTTCTTTGAGAGAGAGAGGTATAATCAAGCTCGCAAATTAAATTAAGGGTCCTTGGTCTCATGGCCAAAGTCCCCTTATCTTGATTGCTTCAACAACTCTATTGACTGCTAGGACTGTGCTTGCCTTGCGCATGTCAATGCCGTATTTTTCAGATGTATGATAGACATCAAGGAATGCTTTAGTGATGTTTCTATCCAGTCTCTCATTGACCTCCTCTTCACTCCAGTAGTCTCTACGAAGGTTCTGCAGCCACTCAAAGTATGACACAGTAACTCCTCCACCATTTGCAAGGATGTCGGGAATCACCAAGATCTTGTTGTTGTGAAGCACTTCGTCTGCTTCAGGTGTAGTTGGGCCGTTAGCAGCCTCTGCCACTATCCTAGCCTTGATTCTGCTAGCATTCTTGGCTGTAATCTGATTTTCAAGTGCAGCGGGTATTAGTATTGTGCATTCTGTTTCGAGCAGCTCTTCATTGCTTATTGAATTGGCGCCGGAAAACTCTACAACAGAGCCAGTTTTTTCCTTGTGTTTTCTTAGCTCGGCGACATCGATACCCTCCTTATTATAAATGCCTCCTCTGGAGTCAGAAGCAGCGATCAATTTGGCACCTTGATCTTCTACAAATTGCGAAGCAAACTGGCCTGCATTTCCAAAGCCTTCCACTGCCATTGTGGCGTTTTTCACATCTACTTCAAGCTTCTTTGCAGCTTCTCTTACTGTGAACCCCAGTCCTCTGCCAGTAGCTTCGTTTCTGCCAAGTGATCCGCCAATTGCGATAGGTTTGCCTGTGATAATTTCGGGCTGCACGTAATTGCCCTTAAGTGCAGAGTATGTGTCCATTATCCAAGCCATTTCCTTGCCGCCGGTGTAAACATCCGGAGCTGGAATGTCTGTATGCGGACCGATAATGTCTGCAATAGCATAGGCATAGCGCCTCGTAAGGCGTTCTAGTTCACCTTCCGACATTTCCTTTGGGTTACATATGATGCCGCCTTTGCCTCCGCCGTACGGGATATCAGCAATAGCACACTTCCAAGTCATCCACATAGA
>JBKPEN010000122.1:0-4357 GCA_046728425.1 Thermoproteota archaeon | reverse complement strand
GATCCATATGTAGTTAGACGGCTGATATACAAGCAAATGTAATTAAAAAGGTTAGGCCTCGATAGGCAATTCTCAGATCTCTATCCGCAATTACTACTTTAGATAGCATAGGAAGTGTTGCGAACAAGATAGGCTTTAGCTTGTTTTGTATATATACATAAATGAAAAAAATTCTTTAATTACACTGGGTGTCATGCTGGTAGCTGGAAGGCTTAAAACACTTCTTTCTATTGATCTCTAAGTATATCCACGGTCTCCGCCTGTGCAAGCATTGTTTTGCAGTTCTTTTTCGGTAGAATATCTGCTTGGTAGTGGAGGTTATATTTGTACTGACCGATGATGTACCAGTAATGTCTTTGCCCTATTTTGATTTTATTTGTATCTGGTCTAGATCATGAGGTTGTAGAGATATCTTTTCCTATGATGGTATATCCGTTTGATGGAGCCACTATTCTTTGAAAAGAGTGTACAAGCGATATTCCGTCAGTTCCATACCTAGAAATTCATGATAGTGGACCAGTAATACATTAAATGATGTTCAAATCACTTGATTTTCTGTATGTTCCTGCACCTGACATCGAATCTTCAGTACAATACTATACACAAGTGCTTGGTGGTAAATTGCTTTGGAAAATACATGCATATGGAGTCTGGGTGGCATGCATAGAACTCTCAAACGCAGACAAGCCACATGTTCTGCTCGCAGATCATATACACAAGAACGATGTGATGCTCATATATCAAGTGGAAAACCTTGATAATGCCATCAAGGAGCTGAAATCTAAAGGTTGGAAAGAAGAAAATAGAATTGAAATCCCACCAGGTCCATGCTGCACATTCCGCGATCCTGCTGGCAATTCACTTGTCTTTTATGAAAATGTCCGTCCATATATCATGGATGAGTTTAGAGGTAAGATTGATAGCAATCCCGGACAGGTGGGCAAATGAACTTCACTAGGTTCAAGCTTGTTAGACATTACCTTTAATAGCAGTATTTCCACTGCATCTTGATAAAAGACTAACTATGGCTTTGATAATCCGATCGATTCGACAGGATGATGCGGAAGCCTGCGGCAAAATAGGTTTTCAAGCTCATAAGGCGATCTCATCATCTCAAGGTTATCCCTCCGAGCAACCCTCCCTTGAATTCGCCGTAGGGATGATCAGGACCTTGCTAGCAAATCCAAATTCATGGGGAGCATTGGCGGAGCGAGATGGCAAAATTCTTGGCAGCATATTCCTTCATGTATTCCCATCTTCTCCAGTTGCTGCAATTGGTCCACTGACTGTTGATCCGTCTTCCCAAGGCGGAGTTGGCCGAGCACTGATGGAGGCCTCTCTTACGGAAGCGCGCAAGCGCGATTATGATCAAGTGCGCCTAGTTCAGTCACCTAGTCATTTGCGCTCATTTGTCCTCTATACTAAATGTGGTTTTACATTGCGCGAGCCTCTGTTTCTTGTGCATGGAAAGCCAGTACCTGGCATTCTAGGAAAGAAGCATGATGTCCGTGCAGCCAGATCTGAAGACATTTCTGCATGCAATGAAATCTGCATAGCCGTTCATGGATTTTCAAGGGAAGTTGAACTGCGTCAAGCTATAGATCAACAAGTAGCCAGTGTCAATATTGACAATACTGGTAATATTACAGGTTATGCTGCAGGAATAGGTTGGCTTGGACATGCAGTTGCTAAGACGAACGAGGTTCTGAAGGCACTTGTGGCAAACTCATCTGCAATTATTGGTCCTGGTTTCTTCGTGCCAGGTCGCAACTCTGACCTCCTTAGATGGTTACTCGATGCGGGATTTCATATGGTTTGGCCTGCTAATCTAATGACAGTCGGAAACTATCAGGATCCAACTGCACCGTTTCTACCTTCTATTGCATATTGAGCTAGGAGACATTTCAATGATTTCTAGCTGACCCTATCAGATTTGGACAAAACCTCATTCAAAGACTAAACAATATTTTTAGGCTATCCTATGATTGTGATCATTTTCAATATACTTTGTAGACTGACGCTGAGTAATCTATTCTACGCCTTCCCTTTGCTCCTCTTTCACCTTTGCATCCGTAGGGAGCTGATAATTTTCGCCAGTTGCTTGTTGTTGTTCTTCTTCTTCATTTTGGCTAGTAGCATTGTGCTTCTTCAGTCTCTCCACGTCTGCACTTGTTGGTGCTACTTTGTAATCTTCATCTGATACCTGATCAGGAGTTTTATCATTTTGCTCGCTCATATGTGTTGTTCTTTATACATAATGGTTCTTTAGCCTATCAGTTTCATGCGTTTTTCTCAGCTGCTATGCCCGATAACAAAGATTTGGGGCTGAATCCAAGCAAGCTGGCACATATAACGTCGTTGTTACTGTCAAAGACGCTACGGGGCAAACTGCATCTGATAGTGAAGTATTCACGGTTCCAGCAGATGTACAAGCTGGAGAAATAACAACCCTAGAGAAGGAATCTAAATCAAATCTGGGTCTACGATCTGCTGGGCAAACGCCGGTAGAAGATGATGATGAGCCACCAGCAGATGATAATAACCCACCATCAGCAGCAGATGGTGATGACAATGAACCACCACCACCACCAGCAGCAACAGGTGAGGATGGAGGAGAAGGAGGAGGCGGCGGTCCAGGCGGTGAATCACCTAGTGAATAGAGAAAGATGCTTGAAAGCTAGTACTCTGAGGTCGTGGGTTCAAATCCCACTCGGTCCCTTTCTTTTATTCTGGTCAACTAGGCATTAATTTGAGTTCAATTTTGGTTATTGTCGGACAAACTGCCACGTTCGTATACAAAGGGAATTTGATCCACTACATGGTGGTCTAGATTCAAAATAGTCTCAATTTGTCTCATCTTTGCGATGATAGTTCTTACATATTAGAAGAGAAGACCTAAGAACTCTGAGCCGACCTAGATAGTCGCTTATAACGATAATCCTCAGGTTATCGCGCTGGGCTATAATGGTCAATAGTTCAAGCTTTAAGCATAGTCAACGTGTATATTGTATAGCTTTGCTCTATATGGTAGCAATGTCAACAACACCAGGAAGCTATCGGTGTATGGCATGTGGTCTGGTATTTGACTCGGAAGATGAAGCAAAACGTCATGAAGAGCAGCATCCAGGTATGGTTCGAAAAGCAACTGGCGGGACTACTCCACCTCCCTAGCAAAAGAAGCAATAATCACAATGAAAGATTTCCTGCATAAGATGATAAATGCGAAGATCCATCCCCCAGAGATCTGAAGTATTGTCTACTACTGACACTAACAACACCGCCAAAGGCTTTAACTTTCAAAACCCAAACAATATGGGATGACCTGGAGGATTCTATAAAAAATTGTTCAGATCCGATACAATACATAATTCTCCCTCTGGATGCTCCCCGATCTGGATAAAATTCATTTGAGTCTTATGACTAGGATCCTATCATTAATCGTTCGCATTTTTTTATAGCAATCTTTGATCGAATAACGTGGCGTGATGGCTGAAATTACCCCCTAACTGCTCACGCGTAGGTCACTTTCAGCGCGCTCTGCTTCTAAAGATAGCATAACGACGCATGGCTTTTGTTCTAAGGCTTTCTTTATTGGTGCTATTTGAGTTAGAGATGGTGTTTTGATATTCAATATGATCGTTAATTTTTGTGATTGAACCTGCATGATTTGACTCATTCAACATAGGACTATTCTCATTGTCTTTTCTTTTCTTTGATGCTTCTCTTAGAATCCACAAGAGTGTAGATAGCGTATATACCGGTATCATGTCGCCGATAACCGGTATGAACTCTATTGAGTTGATAGCAGTAGAAGTCTTGCTACCGGTTAGACGAAACAATATAGCCATCACAATCGCATCAACAACGTCGCCAGCAATGGGTAGTGCAAAGATTGGAGCGCCAATATAGTCCAACACGTCTGCAACTATTGAAATACCCAAAGCGCCAGCCGCTCTAACCTCAAAAGACAGGTCTACTTGATCGGATTTCTTTTTTTGGCTAATTAATTCCATAACCACTATATGTGCAATAATCACTTATAAATTATCGCTAGCGATATTAACTGAAGCTCCCAACCTTGAAGATTCAGAAAGGTGCCAACGCTATATTTTAGTCCGTCCATATTTAGCCGCCTCCTCCTGTTGTCTCTATAGCGCTTTTTACATACTTGAGGACGTTGTCATCTTTGCTATCTGAAACATATATGACATATACTAGTGCTGTCTCTTTGCCCTCAACTTTTCGTAGCACCCTTCCTATCCTTTGGACTATCTGGTTCATGTTAGAAGTTGTTGCGAGAATTATCTCTATTCCGACCTCAGGAACGTCGTAGCCAATTTCAAGTGTATGGACTGAA
>JBKPEN010000014.1:0-13323 GCA_046728425.1 Thermoproteota archaeon | reverse complement strand
TATTAATGTTAGCTCCTAGCAGAAATATATTGACTGTTAGGGCTACCTACACATCGTTCAAATAAGACTACTGCAAACATGAAGTGTGAAATTCTACGCTATATTGACAGTTGCATTAATCGCAGCAAGCGGAGGCATGATTGTTTTAGCTTCCTTGTTTCATTATCAATTTCAACCCAATCCACTGCAATACAATATTATGAGTGAATCTAGAGACAAAAATGCGGTGCCTGTTGCTTTTGAAAACGCGACTAACTTGACAAATAATCCTATGGATTCTGTTTACGGACAGGTCGCTGCATGGGATAACAATGTATATATGCTGTGGGAAAATTCCATGCCACCCGGCTTTAGAAACTATGATATTTTTATAAAAAGTAGCGCTGATAACGGGACTACTTTTGGAGCACCTATCAATTTGAGCAACAACTCCGGCTTTTCTGAGCATCCGCAAATTGCAGCTTATGGCAATAACGTTTATGCGATATGGGCCGATGATACTTCAGGCAATAGGGAGGTACTTTTTACAAGGAGCGAAGACAACAGCACCAGTTTTGAGAAGATTAAAAATCTTAGCAACACCACATCGTCAGACTCATTTAACCAAGAGATAGCAGTTTTTGGAAACAATGTTTATGTTGTCTGGTTGGACCAAGGTGTGGACGATAATACAAATATTTTATTGAAGGCAAGCTCCGACGGTGGGGCAACATTTGGCAGGACAGTACATATTAGCAGCAACGCTAACCAAGAAACATTTCCAAAGGTGGCGGCATATGGAGATAATGTTTACATAGCTTGGAATATGGCAGGTCACAATCTAGATGAAAGAGATAATGAAGGGCTATTTTTTGTAAAGAGCTTAGATCGTGGAAATACTTTTGAAAACACCATACAGCTGAACCAAGAAAATAATTTTGGCGAGTTGCAGGTAGCGGCCTTTGATGAGACTGTTTATGTGGTATCTGGAGGACTTCATTCATTGAATGTAGATGGTGTATTTTTTACAAAGAGCATTGATGCCGGAAGGAGCTTTTCCGAGCCTGCGGCAATTGACAAGAATCCCACATTCGTGAATCCACTTAATGTAGAAGTTAGCGCCTACAATGAACAGGTTTCATATGTAGCAGCAGAGGTCTCAGTTTTAGGCAATGAAGAAATCGTTCTAATGGAAATGAGTGATGACGATGATAATAATAATAATTCAACACGAGTAATCAATCTGAGCAATAATCCCAAGACCTCTGAGTGTCCCTCCATAGCTATGGCAGGAGATAATATCTATGTCGTCTGGGAAGACATGACTCCTGGAAATCACGAGATACTGTACGCAAAAGGTATTAGAGCCTAGCAATCATACTAAACTGCTTTTAATCATAATGGATACAGTATATGTGAACAAATAATGTCTGAAGGAACCCCTGAATCCTCAACAGAGCCGGATGAACAATCATTGTCTAAAAGGGCCAGAGAAACTGGATTAACATTAAAGGAATTGGTTAATTCAATAGGAAAGAAAGGTAAAGCCGTCGCTCAGCAAACATCATCTCAGCTAAAAGAGGCCGCTAAAGATGATGAAATTGACTCAAAAGATGCAGCAGACATTCAGATGCTTGGAAGGCATATAGAAAGCATAATCACAATCTTTGAAGATACAATGGATAAAATAATGGCGCATCCTTCCTATGACGAGCAGCATGGAATGCTTGTTGGATTCAAGAAGATCCTAGAAGAAGAAGTCAATCTGATCGATGCGAGGCTGGGTATGGCCAAGCGTCTCAAGGGCGTGGAACCATCACAACATACTGAAACTTTAGAGGAACGGATTGAGGAGAGAAAAAGAACAAATGCTGTTGATGCCGAATTGGTCAACCAGCCGTTACCTGACAGAGACGAGGCAAGGACAATGGCTGAAATGGTAGAAGACGACAGAGAAAAAATTTAGTTAAATTTAGCCGGACTGCCCACCTCACTTTTTTCTAAGCCGTTGAATCAATAGTAGAAAAGAATCTATTGTTATGCCTCTAACATCGTATTCATGAGTCTCTGGTGAGAAGATATAGGAAGGTGCCTCCCATACTGTGTACGTTTCTGCGTTGTTGGTGACGACTAGACAAGAGTAGAAAGGAAAAAGAGAAAGAGGAAATGAAAGCTAAATTTGTATGTAATATTCATAATGTTGTTATGTTTTCAATTGCTACAACGGTTATTAGGCTCAACACCACTTCAAGGTTGATAATGAGTTCGAAAATGAATAATAACGACAGAAAGAACCTTTCTAAAACTATTGCAATGGCTGGTATGGCATTTCTCTTAATTGCGGCAGCGTTTACGTTCTCGTTCGCCTATTCTGGCCAGCAATTGGTATATGCACAACAACAGCAAGGAGGCAATGCGACCACTACAGCAGGCGGCGGCAACCAAACAGCCGGCGGCGGTGCTACGCCTATTGACACATTTACAGGCAGTGGCGTAATTTCAGCAACCATTCAAGGCGGCGGCGGAGGAACAGCAGGCGGCGGCGGCGGCAACCAAACAGCAGGCGGCGGCGGCGGCAACCAAACAGCAGGCGGCGGCGGCGGCAACCAAACAGCAGGCGGCGGCGGAGGAACAGCAGGCGGCGGCGGCGGCCAACAGTCACCATACATCTTAGGAGGTAACTGGAACCTTAATGTCCAAGGCGGAAATGTGACTGACTTTACAGCTAACATTATGATGGTGCATACGGACGGTAGTGGATTTCATACGCACAATATCACTAACTTTAACGCAGGCAATAGTACTGTACAGCTAGTCCAAGGACAAGAGACTTCGATAAGTGGAAGTGCAGACGTCTATACAAACGGCACCATTAAGTGGCCAGGTGTCCAAACATCGCTGACTTTGAATCCAAACGCAACAGTTATGACTATAATGCCAGCAGCTGACGAAACAGACAACCACTTCCAAGGACAGCCAATATATGGCATCGTATCGCAGATGTCAGGTGAGAATGGCACCATGCTTGTACAAACAACACCAGCTGGACAACAGCAGCAACAACAAGAGGGCGGCGGTGGCCCACTAAGTGGTCTCTTTGGTGGAGGTGGAAATCAACAACAAGGTGGCAATCAAACAAGTAACCCACTTCAAGGTCTAGCACAGGGATTACAAAACCTTCTAGGCGGCGGCAATAATCAAAACCAACAAAACCAACAAGGTAGTGCACCAGCACAAGGCGGACAACAACAAGGTGGTCAATAACAGGGACAGTAACCTCCAAACACACTCTTTTTCTTTTTATTTTTTCCAATAAGGTTCTTTTGTCTCTAAAATCAAGCAACAACCAGCAACATAGTTTAAGTCATTACGTAAAAGGTGCGGGAGGTGGGATTTGAACCCACGAACCCCTAAGGGATAAGAGCCTCAGTCTTACGCCTTTGGCCAAGCTGGGCGACCCCCGCTCGCATGAAAAGACGGTTTGCTTGCGCTAATTTGAGTATTTCCAGATAGTTCCGCTGACCGCAGCGTCTTGATTACTCATGTAATCCTCGTCACCATTTTTTTGGTCCCCTTCATCAACATCGCCGCCGCCAAGACCGGCGTGTAAAACATTTGACAGGATTACGCTAGCGAGGTTTTCTCTTTCACCTAATGAGGTCTCCTCTTGTTGTGCAAAAGCTGATTATGGTGACAGCAACAGCAGCAATGCTCCAGCTGCAGATATTATAACAGCAGCACATACAGGAGTAACGACCATCATTAGGATCATAGGCGGACTTTTTGAGCCCATTTGGGTACGTGTAAATAATTACAATTTATCCATTATAAGACATTCTTAGCATACTTATCCATTATTTAGCAAGAACAAAAATATATTGCCCATTGAGGGTACGTCATTCGAGAGGCTGGCAGAAGAGGCAGATAAATATTGTTTATATTAAGAGGTGATCAAGGGTTTTGATGTTGGGATCTCTATCTGTAATTTGCGTTGTCCTTAACAAAATACCTCTCTAGGGTATTGGTGATAGTGGAAAGCTTTTTCTTTTCTTGCTTTTTTTTTATTCTTCTTTCTTTTTCGTCAACAACCATTCTTTTTTCTTCTTTTTGCTGTTGACTTTAGCCTCTATCCACTTAACTTCTAAAATGCACTATATATCCACTACGCCGGTATCTGCCATCAATCTTTCAATCTTATTAGCAATGTGATAACCAACTTCTTCCTCTTCTTCGGTGTCAGGTGAGCGCTCAAGTACAAGTCCTATAAGGACCTCATGTGATGGCATAGGTAACAACATCAATTTACAGTCTTCATGAAGGGTGATAATAGCTTTAACCTCTCCAAAAACATCTACTACTTCATTTACCACAGCAAGGGCTGCAACAGCAAGACTTCCACTAAATCTACTTCCTTCCAGCCTATTTACTCTAAACCGTTCCTTAAAAGATTCTCTAGATTTAACGGCAAGACTATTTCCGCTCCAATCTCTTATAGATACAGAAAGTATCTTGTCATCTAAGGATAAAATATCCTCTGCTATTTTTTCCGCCTTACTGGGGATGAGCCCCATTGCGTGTTAAAAGACTGACCATTATTATGAAAACATGTCTGAAAAAATTGTTGAGGAACTTGCAAAGAAAGGTGAAACCCGTGGGAGAATCTTCCCCTCTGTGTAAACTGCACCAAAATTCTTCATTAGTAGGTTTCTATCTCTACAGCCGACATTTTTGCCACTTAGGAGAAGTAAAAGGATACATCTACAGATACGGCTCCTCTGTTAGGTCGTACATATAGATACTGGTCTTCTATTAGGTCATATTGCTAATTTTGAGTATAAATTTCATTTTGCTCTCTGTTTAATGAGTTCTGAGAAAAGGAGATCAAGAAGAAAAGAGGCTTAAGGAGAGCTTTTTTTTGTTATTCGTTCTTGCGGTTAGACACTATAAGTTGAGCCTTTATACTGAAGTTAATAAGGTCAGCGGTACCGCCGCTTCTGTTGTTGTTGTTGTTGATTAAATCAAGCAATTCTTGTTGCCGTTACTATCTTATGATAAGGTGATATAGAGCAACCTCCTCCTTTTTTCTCGAATAAACAATCCCAGCAAAGATAATAATCCTCCTTATGATTAGTGCTGTCATCATATGTCTGCCTGGATGGGTTCAAAAGCTCCTGTGTTGACATAGTTGTTTGATGATTACAGCCCTCAAAGATAATTTTCCATTTTGTTGGTTCTTGCTCTTCGTCAGTCATTATCTGGCTTTTCGCTCCCGCTGCTCTTCCCTGCTAGTGCTAATCTGTTGAACTAAAGCGGTCTCAGTCATGCTTTTTGAGCTTTTTGGCATATTTATTCGAACTAGAAGTCATTATTGCAATGAAAGTTCTCTATTTAACTAGGCCTCAAAGCGCAGTTTACCTAATCATATATAGTTTTTAGGGATATCTGGTAGAAATTATTAAAAATTGATCAGGATACCTGATGGACATATTGGAGTTGATTCACATACTCCAGCACTGAGCATGTGTCACAGTAGGCATATTTATGCCCGAGCTTGAGTTTGTCTTTGTTCGCACTGGTCTGTTTTAGTGTTAAATGCGCCTAATCTATAATGATGTGTTGAATATTTCAATGTTAACTAAGAGTCTGTTTTGGATATCATCGATGGATGTCTAAGAATGTCGGATACTGTGGCAAGTTTTTGTTTCAGTATTAGGGGTAGAATCTCCTGGGCATACTAATTGTGGAGGTTCATCTGTGGTATGAAACCTTGTGCATACGCTATCGAAAAACCTGTATCCCTGAGGACAGAATTTCGCTCGATACTTGATAGGTTCTTCATCTAGATCTGCGCATGCAGCTCCGCCTCTTTGTCCTGTTTCTAACGAACCGCTAGGGCACCCTGGTGCCGTTGTATCTTCATGATCATACATTATGCACCGGTTCTCAGACACTTCAAACGGGTCAGGACATGTTATTACTGGCTCTGTTTCACATGCTCCGTGATTGAGGGTGAACCCTACGGGACATTGGTGGTCTTCTTCTGGCGGTAGTCCGTCATCACCTGGACGAGGTGTTGATTCCATAGTCAGCCCTATTTCCTCATTTAGCGCGAGGTTGTTGGCAGCCCTTTGGTCTAGGTCTTGGTCTTGGAATTGTTGTGCAGTTACAGATGATGGAGCCACTCCTATTACTCCAATACTTGCAACTAAAGAGGTAATCGCTGCCGCTGCCACTACTGTCTGAGCAACAAGCCTTTTTTTCTTGTTATTATTATCGTTCCTCGACATCATTGGAAGGGTAGATAATGTTCATAACCGCTTATAGCGAGCGTGCTAAAAAAGATTAGAACAGTAGCTGAAAAATAATAACAACAACCTCTGAAAGAATGAAAGGAAAAAGGATGGATTAATGGTTAGTTAGCTGGTTGTTGTGTTCATTGGAGAAGAAGGGCTTTCTTCCATAGTAGTATCACGTGGTAATGGTATGCCATTCTGCCATTCCCATAACGTAAGCAAGCCGGTTTGGTTTGCATAGAATTCATCAATACCTGCAAGTATCAAGCCATTAAGTGGTGCTAGCCTGCCAGTCGAGTTAGTGTAGAACACTGCTATTACAATGCCCTTGCCTTCACCAGGGGCTGCAGGATTGAACTGTACAATTTCATACACTGTACCAGCTGCAGTCTCACCATTTTCTGTCCTAATAGTCTCCTTTGCATAACCAGATGATGTTGTAAATGAGATAACGGCTGTACCATTGTGGGTGGTATTGATCGTCTGTGTAGTGTTCGGAAGAGTTAGCGTTCCATTTCCAGAGAATGTTGAGATAGCGTGTGTTTGGTTTATTCGAGTTATGTTTCCCGGTGGTGAGCGTTCTTGGTAGATGGGTTGCGGTGACAACTCTACTCCTGATGAGGACGCTGGCGTTGTTGTTTCTGCTTCTGTTGTCGCTGTGGCTGCGGATGGAGGAGTCACCATCATCATCATACCTGATATAGCTATTATTATTGCCACTGTTAAGGTAGTCTCTGGGGCAGCTGCTGCTATGCGGTAGTTGTTATTATTATTCTTGTTATGGCAATACGTCATTTCACATTTAAGCAGGAACATTATAAATAAAAGAACTCCCTCGACAGGGACACATAGGAAAAGTGAAAACAGAGACCGAACATTAGTTGCTCCAAGAAGCAAATTATTATCAACTTTCAGCGGTCTTATTGTTCTCAATAAAATAACTATCTAAGACGATAGGTATTTCTTCCTTTTCTTGTTGTTTTCATTGCTTCTATCTTTCCTCATGTTATGTATCCTCTTGTCTTGTCAGAAAATAGAAAGGCAAAATAAAAAAGAAGGGGAGATATTTTCTTTCTTCTTTTTTCTCGTCGAATCTTCTCTTTCTGCTATGTAGATACTACGGTCAAAAACGTGATTACCGATAGCCTATCCTAGCTGAGCTTCCTGCTCTGGGCTAAACTGGTCGAAGTCCTTTAGTCTTTTTCTTTCTTACAGCTTCTCTTGAATAAAATCAGCGATGGTGTGTCAGATACTCTGTTATTTCTTGTCATTTCTTAGTTTTCATCTCCTTTTCAACTTCAGGACATGCTAGATAATGACTAATTAGGCGCCGAATAACCAAATTATAGCTTTCAGAAAGCTTTCCTAGTTCTCCAAGTGCAGAATGCACGTCGTCTTCAACTTTTATGTTTTTCATATTATCTTCAACCTTACTGTGATTAGTATTACAATTAGCTTGGACACCTGTTTGCTATTTAAGCGGCATGCAATTATCTTCTCTATTCAAGATATAAAACTTATCTTTTTTCTTCTTTGGCTTATATAAGAGACTTTATATCTTTCTTATCCCAAGTATACCTGTGAAATCATATCTAAGAAGTATGGTACAAAACCAAAAGGATGAGCAAGTTGAAGCCTCGGTTTTATTAGAGATAGAACAAATTGCAAAAAAAGAGTCCGAGGTAACGAAGAGCCTTGGGAAAAGTGAGGTACGGAGTAACTCCCTAGCATGAGCAAATCCGTCTACGTAAATGGGTTGTGCTGCGTAGGTGCGACTGCTGGCATGAAAGAGCCAACTGGAGTGCAGCTCGTTAAGAAATGATAATTGCAATTTGTCCTTTCTGCTCCTATGCAATTGTCTTAGAACGTGAGGAGGACTTTCGGGAGTATATCCGCTGTGACGCTTGCTTGAAAATAGTGCCCTTCGCCCGCCTAATCAACACTCCTTCATTAAAGAAGAACAAGAAGATGAGGGAGGACAACTAGATAGAATGACTGTAACCATTCCTTCAACGGTTTTGGTGTTCCAACCTTTTTTCAAAAATAGTTACGACCAAAAAAGTATGAGAGAAAAACCTGGCAGCTGGCATCTCAGTTTTAAAGCGTCCGTTGCTGGGACTACGCGTAGCTGCTGCGGGCGTATAATGTTTTGTAATATTTTAGCTTCTAGATATTTTCTAATTGAAGTCGAAAAGCTAAAAGCTGACAAAATTCTTTGTGAGCATTACATCTGTCCCAAGTGTTTGGAGGCTCTGCTATAAAAGTTGGATAACCAACGTCTTAACAGATGAGCCTTGTACTCTGGTTGCTTATGGAACGGGGCGTTCTCCATTGGCGCTCTACTTTTTTGTATGACTACAACTCAGAATGCAAAACGCGAGATGGAAAAAGAAAACCAGGCAGTATACTTAGAAGATGGTTCACTATTTACTAAAAGACTATACTCATTGTCAGCATCAGAAGAATATGACATTGGCATTGCTGTTTAATTTGTAAGACATTTGCCAAAATAGGCTCAATTCAATACCGCTGTTAACTAGATTGATAATAATGGTCAGGGTGGGATTTGAACCCACGACTACAGCTCTTCTGACAATCCTGGGGTAGAAGAGAGAAACAAGAACACGTAATTATTACTTGTCCACCAGAACATCTTTGAGGATAAAACACAACCACAAACCCCTCTCTTTATTTTTGTGCTCTCTTCTAATGATAGTTTTACCTTACAGAACCTCATATCTTCGCGGACTGCACAAAGAAGATTATAGCTTCAGTTCATTTCCTTTTCTTTTATCTTACCTTCATTTCAGATGCTACAAACTCGGCTGCGCGCTCGTCGCTCCAAATGTCGCTATCATCAATGTCCTCCAAGGAGCCTAAATAATTACTATTATTGTTATTATTTGCCGCTGTCGTGTTGTATCATATAACGTAGGATTTTCCTCTTTAGCTTTAGGTTTGATTACTTATGATTACTATTACTTGATTATTAGTCATTTCCTTTGTGGTTTTGGTTTGGGTGTATTGGACCTATGCGCTAATAGCCTTTGAAGATAATACCCCTACCGCTATAAGAATAGATACCATAACATCTCTTTTTTTCAGTCGCTAAAATGTCTAAAAACGCTTTTTACTTCGTAAATTTCAAAGACAATAAAAGCTAAAGAAGGGAATAGTCGTGTCAAAAAGAACTAACTCTTCCGACTTAGTCATAATAGATGGGTCTCAGGGTGAGGGCGGTGGGCAGATATTGCGCACTGCAATTTCACTCTCTGCAATAAGTGGCAAGCCAATTGAAGTTTCCAACATTCGCGCAAACAGGGTTAACCCCGGCCTGCGACCTCAGCACATGGTAGGAATCAGGATTATTGCTGATCTTTTTCATGCAAAATCTGAAAATCTGAAGGTTGGAGCAGATTGGATTAGGTTCTCACCCTCTGACACATTCGAAGGAGGCTCATTAAAGTTCGACATTGGCACAGCAGGCAGCATCCCACTGATTTTGATGACTGTAGTGCCGGCAGTCTCTCTGTCTAACAACAGCCTGCAAATTGAGATCACTGGTGGAACAGATGTTAAAGCGAGCCCGACAATTGATTATATCAAGCATATTGTTGCGAAAAGCTACCTAAGCATTGGGCCAGAATTTTCAGTAGATGTGCTGAAGCGAGGATACTACCCAAAGGGAGGCGGTGTAGTCCAGTGCACCATCAAACCTTGCAAAACTCCTGGCACAATAGAACTCTTGGATACTGGATATCTTGAGCCAAAGATTATCAGTGTCTGCAGCAGCCAACTGCCGGTGCACGTTGCCAAGCGCCAGATATCTTCCGCCTTGATAGCATTAGAGAAAAAGGATATCCAATGTAGCAATTACACTGCCTCAATAGAAACCTCTGTTTCTCCGGGATCTTCAATCCTAGTATACTCTGCTTCTGACTTTGCACCATACATAGGTGGAGATTCGATAGGACAGCTTGGCAAACGGGCAGAGGCCGTTGGGACTGAGGCTGCAATGCGATTCTTGGATAGCATGTTTGGACAGGCTACAGTAGACCCTTTCCTTGCAGACATGCTGGTTCTTCCACTTGCTTTAAGTAAGGGCAGATCAAGATACCGGGTTGCGCGGGTAACACAACATTTGCTCACAAACTTGCACGTTGTGAGTGAAATTGTCGGATGCAAATATAGAATAGAGCAACAGCAGGAGGGAAGCTATATCGTGATGATAGAGGGCTAAATGCCGCTGTCAAGCAGCGCAGCCAAGAGCAGTATCGCAACTGACAATACCACAATGATCTCACCTAGAATGATTATCTTGGTTCGTACCGACTGAACATAGATGTTTCCTCCTTGTCCTGACATTATCTTGCGTTCCATATCAGCATCCAATAGCCTGATGTGTACAATATATGCTACAATGGTTCCTATGACCAAGATGATTTTTGTGAATAAGATAATGCCATAAGTCGTGTCAAGTAGGATGCCAGGTTCTACAAGAAACGCGCGCGAGTTGTATATGCCAGTTGCTATTAGAGCGGCAAAGGCGGGTATGGTTATCTTGTTGAATCGCCTGCCGATTTTGACCATTAGTGCGACCATTTCCTCAAGTGTCTTAGTATGCGACTTGAGAACAGGAACAAGCACAATTCCTAGAAAGATTGAGCCTCCAACCCAAATCGACGCACCTACCAGATGAACCCATATCACGAGGCCGTCTGCTAGAGCCATGGTGATGACTTTTCACATTTCGTAATATATTATTGATGCTACTTTTTAGGCAGCAGTAGAAAAACTACATTGTCGGCATATTTTGTGCATTGTCAGTTACGATTCAATTATTATTAGTAAACTATGAATAGAGAATGACATTGGCCAGAGCCGACGAAGACCATGAAGTTTTAACCATGTTGCGGCAATCTCATATTTATTGCAGCCTACAACAGATAAGATTTGGCAGAAACTATCTCAAATTGTCATAAAAGACACAGAAATTCTTATGCTTATTTTAGGAGTATATATGTGCTGGAATTATGACCAAGGCACACACGCGTCATCTGCATGAAACAGGTATAGCATATTCCTTCTATAAGGAAACATCTGTTTTTCATCATTGCTCTTGGTCAAGACGCTTCTTTAGGTTTCTCTTCTTGGCGCTATTGTCGTGCGATAATCTGTAACACATGTAAATGAAAAAAATTACGCAATTTCTGACAGAATGAAAGGTACTTAAACACAAGAGAGGCGCCTTTTAATGGTCACAGATTTAAATTAGCTAGGATGATTGCCCTGTTTTTCCCTTCACTACATAAATAGCAAGATGAAATCAACAAAATAGTCTCTTTTTCCAGAAAGGTTTTAATCAGCTCTGTTAGAGAGCTAGCACAGTACTTGATAATAGGCCCGCGAAGACTTGTGCTTATTGGTGCCATTGCTGCGGTTGCCCTTGCAATCATTTTCTACCCGCTTATTGTACAAACACCCTTTGATCCAGAGAAAGTCGCAATCCAACTGACAGGTGTAGACCTCCTATCAGGCAGCGAAGGCGAACAAAGGCTTGATCTTAGAGTGGCACTGCAGATAACAAATGCCAATGAATTCACCCTTACCACTTCAAAGATCGCGTATGAGCTATTTGCAGATAGCGCTCCCGTTGGATCAGATACGATATCATATGAAGACGTTCCTGTTAATGGTAGGCCTGTGTTTTTTGCAAACCAGCCAGTGACTGTATCAGATACCCTGACATTGCAATACACTGATGAGACGGCATCTCTCTTCAGCAGGATACTAAATAACAGCACTGATATCAATTGGCACATAAATGGCAATGCCACAGTAGAATCGGGCACTACACAGCAAGAAAAGACATTCTCTAGTGAATTATGATGAAAGAAGAATAAGAAAAGAATGATGCGGTCACCGGGATTTGAACCCGGGTTACGGGCTAACTTCGCATTTTGCATGGAAGGCCAGTGTCCTAGACCAAACTAGACGATGACCGCCCTCTGTCCTACGCTAATACAACCCAATATATAGTATATTCAAAACAACTGCTTGCTTTTTTGCTCTTTTTGACTTCTGATGACTTCTTTTTTTTACAGCCGTCTATGTATTGCTTCAAACAGATCCGCTGTCGTAGCACCAGAGAGTGTCTATATGCTTATCGTCTTAGATAGTATCCCAAGTGTAACTAGTATGGCTAGCTTGGAGTCGATTAGACAATCCAAACTCAACCAGAATCAACTTCTGATTTCATTTGCTTAGGCTTTATCGGTGACCTCTAAGTACCGAAAAAAGACTTTTACAGGATACACAAAGATGGCTGGAAGAGCTAAATTAATAGTATAACGCTTGTCGGAGCAAGGGAGGGAAGGGATGTAATAAAGAAAGAAATTGGGATAGATATAAGAGAGGAAAAAGAGACAGTCCATTCTGAAGATATCTTTGGCAAGCTCAAAATTGAAAAGGATAGAGTTCCCATTAAGCCTCTGATTGAAGGCAAGTTTGAATGATACTTGGGGATTATAGTCAGTAAGGACAAGGATGCTCTGCTTCTTTTTCCCACTTGATATTATCTAAAATGATGATAATAATACATATTCTTGCACGTGTATTTATGAATGACTGGAGTTCAAGAATTGCTAAAAATGTTTGCCTTGCAAATTTTTATTTTAGTATATGGATCCGGGATATACTTATGCTTCCAGGAAGAAAAACAATGACAGGTTTTGCTATAGTAGAGGATATTGTCAAGGAAATGCTAAAAGTTTAGTCTGGGAATACAATATCAAGTAGCATGTCTACTGCCTTGTTTTTGGTCTGCTGCTTGTAGTTTTCCATACTCTTTTTGGGAACATCAAGTGCCTTTTCGCTCTCGACCTCATCTACTGGCCGGTGATCTAGTGCCCCATAGAACTGTATCCTGTAGCCCTTAAGCTTGCCTAAGACTGTGGACTTAAAAATGTCATGCAGCCAGACTGAACCGATAAAGTAAATAAAAGGCGGGTTTGGTTTGGTCTTTATCATATCTGCCATTCTGCTTATGGTC
>JBKPEN010000081.1:0-3398 GCA_046728425.1 Thermoproteota archaeon | reverse complement strand
CATCCATGATATAACAAACATGAAAAAGTTCGAGGAGACATTCTAAGCTTCAATAATGGACTCGAACAAAACATAGTCATTGAATTAAAATTTCATCATTCTAGTTTAACAGCTTCGATAATTTACTTTCTAAGTTTAGGTACAAGAATTTTGTGTTCCATATGCCATTCTCTTACCCTTGTTGTACAGGCAGTTTCATTAGCAGAGGTATCGCAATAGGGATCTGAATGATGATGATGATCTGCAAAGTCGTGCTACTACAAGTAAACTTCATATCCGATGCTTATAACAATACCTTGGCTGAGCATTTCATATTGGTTGCACAGAGACAATTTAAAGTCAGAGATATAGTCGATACAGCTTTTGTAACTTTGGATGAAAATACTCTTGTAGCTGAAGCTGCAAAAGCATTGTACGCACAAGAACGATGCACTATAGTGGTCACTCATCTTAATGCCGGCACTGATCAGAGAATTCCTGTCGGGATTATCACTGAGAGAGACATTATTTTCAGAGTTGTAGCTCAAAACCGAGGACCATTCAAGGTTACGCTAAAGGATATTATGAGCGCACCAATTATTACTATAGATGCAGATAAATCTGTTGAGGAAGCAATGGAGATCCTCAACAAGTATAAGATAAATCGCTTACCTGTTGTTCATGATAGTTCCATCATCGGTATCGTAACAACAGGGATGATTATGAGCAATATTTCAATTGAAAAGCATGCTGATACTTAGCTTTGAACAGTTTCCGTCATACTATGACCTTTCGATATGGACCAATCATGTCCTAATCCTTCTAGGCGAATTGAGATCACATAATTCTCTCATCCTCTTTCTTGATTGACCTGGAGCGGGAGCAATTGACTCTGTGTGCTGTTCGGTGCCCTTAATCCGATTTTGATTAACGGACGACGTATATATGCATAAGATAGGGGGATCGCTCCTGCTTCTCTTTTCATTCTTCTTTGCTCGGTAATTCCGGTAAATTCTGCTCCAAAATGGAGATGGCCGACTTATGTCATGCTTATTCCTGGAGTACTTGATGAACAAATGAAATTGCAATCGATCCTTCGCCAACCGCAGACGCGACACGCTTGACGCTGCCGCCACGCACGTCGCCTATCGCAAAGACTCCCGGCAAACTTGTTTCGAGCAAGTAAGGTCGACGTGTAAGGGGCCAGCGTGCAGTGTTCAAATCTTCTGGCGATAGATCAGGACCCGCCTTAATGAAACCTTTAGCATCAAGCGCGACACAGCCATCAAGCCAACGGGTGTTCGGATCGGCGCCTGTCATGATGAACACGTGGCGGATGTTATGCTCCTCGATTTGCCCGGTTTGATTGTTTCGCCAGCGAACAGATTCGAGGTGATCGCTTCCTTCGAGCTCCGCAATCTCCGTGTGTGGGCGCAATGTGATCGTAGGAGTATATTCGATCCGGCGAATCAGATAGCGCGACATGCTCTTGGCCAAACCGGCTGACCTTATTAGCATATTCACGCGCTTTACCGTCTCGCCCAGAAACACGGCTGCCTGGCCGGCCGAGTTTCCTCCTCCAACTACAATCACTTCTTCTCCGCTACATAACTGCGCTTCCACAAAGGTTGCGCCGTAATAGACGCCCGAGCCTTCAAAATGCGACAAGTTTTTTAATGGTGGCCTTCGATACTCTGCTCCCGTAGCAATCACGATAGTGCGTGTCTGAATTCGAGCCCCGTTCTCAACTTCGACGACGTACGGTTTGCGTTCGCAGGCGAGTCGTGTGCCCTTGGTTATAAGCACCTGCGCGCCGAACTTCTGTGCCTGGAAGTATGCCCTAGCTGCGAGCTCCTGACCCGAGATACCGTTGGGAAATCCTAAGTAATTTTCGATTCTTGAGCTTGAACCTGCCTGACCACCTGGTGAGCTCGTTTCCAGCACTAGAACGTCAAGCCCTTCTGATGCGCCATACACGGCTGCTGCCAATCCCGAGGGACCAGCTCCTATGATAACGAGATCATGCACCTGCGTTTGGTCGACGGTCTCGGTAAAACCAAGGCAGTATGCAACTTGCTGGTTGGTAGGGTTTCGAAGCACAATCTCGCCACGGCAGATCATCACGGGTATCTCGCTAGCGGCAGTATGAAAACCATCAAGCAGGTTCTGTACCTCGGGGTCTCGCTCGAGGTCTACATAGGAGTACGGGTGTCCGTTACGCATCAAGAACTCTTTGATCCGAAGCGTTCCAGCGGAGTGCATTGACCCGATGAGTACAACATCTCCCACTCCGGCCGCCACCAACTCAACCCTGCGGAGAATGAAAGCCCTCATCAGGATCTCGCCGAGCTCTGCGTCGGTCTGCACCAAAGCCAGCATGTGTTGGCGATCCAATTCGATCAGCTCACCCTGCTTGGTGGCACGCGCCCGAAAGAGAGCCCGGTGGCCAGAGAGTGCATTGACCTCACCAGTGAATTGACCTGGGCCATGGATAGTGATAAGGGTTTCAACACCGCCCGAGGGACGCACAATTTCGACCTCACCGGAGACTACCACAAAGAATGGGACATTTCTATCACCCTGCTCGACGATCACCTGACCACGCTGCATTGTCCGCATATGTCCATGCAGTGCAATGCGATGAATCTGTGCAGGTGTTAATGTGGGAAATATCTGCTCAACACGAGAGCTCTTTAGCGGAAGTCCCCTACGTGTATCGCTCATAAGAGGCTATTTGTGCTGCGCTGTTATTAACGGCTTCTTTTCTTAGAGCCCTTATCAGGATCGAGAGGCCGCTGCCTGCGCACCAATAGCAATTTGTAACTAGTACATATGTAGTTGAAATAACTTGAGCTCAATTCTCATACTTTGCCATTTGTTCTTTGAGCCATTTTCAGAAAGTTTTTCTGCGGAATTCCCCTAGGCCTGCCTATCTTTTTTAACTACAAAAAGCTTATGTGCTATTTAGAATTCCTGCGCTTCAGAAAAAGCAGGAGAGCTCATGTGACAATTGAAACCACATATGCAGGATTAGTAGGATCACGAATTATTTTGGACAATTGTCAGCGTGAGGGCTACTGCAGAATGGAAACCAACCAACCAAATACTCTGGTCACCGAATAGCTTGACATACCTTATCTGCTTTTGTAGGCTATGGCAAGTTGTTGGTAGAAAAGTATGGTATTGATGCTCCAATTTCTTTTCTGTACATTTAATGTATTGCGGCACATTCTTCTTCCTTTGCATATTTATAAACTATAATTTGAATGAGATTGACAATGGGTAAGTCAAGCCTGACAGAAATGGAGAAGCTCATACTATGAGTTCAAGCACGATCACCACCAAGGACGGCACCGAAATCTACTACAAGGACTGGGGCAAAGGCCCCGTCGTAACGTTTTCACACGGTTGGCCTCTGA
>JBKPEN010000007.1:0-3132 GCA_046728425.1 Thermoproteota archaeon | reverse complement strand
GTGTAAAGACTTTCCTCAATATAAAGAGCCATCTTTCGAACAGGTATCTTGCGGCCGACGAGTACGCTTCTAGTATTATTAACATCTGAATTGGCGTCGTTATTGTTGTTCTTAATTTTTCAATACACTCAGTCGCTGCCCTATCGATCTAGCTAAGGACTTTGCTAATAAACATTGAGTCCAGTTTTTGAACGTTTTCCTAACGGGCCCGGGGGGATTCGAACCCTCGACCTAACGCTTAGGAGGCGTTCGCTCTATCCATGCTGAGCTACGAGCCCATCTGTTGTAGTTGAACCTCTGCAGCGCCAATTTAAAACATTCGTCTATTTCAGCACAAATACAAGAATCTGAGGTTTCCTATCAGATCGGAATTCTGGATCACGCCAATCACTTGGAAAATATCTCTTCCCTTCGTCTGAAGTCAATTGGAAACCAGCTTCCTTTGCAGTCAACACGAGATCGGTAAACAGCTTGCTGTGCTTTTCCAGGTCAGTCAAGATTCGGACCCTGCCACCATGGACAAGTTTCTTTGATATTATTGCAAACATTGCTCGGAATGAGCTTTTGCCTTCAGCTGTGGTTGTCAGCAGATATTGCTCAGGCAACACAATAAAAAAGTTATCTATCGATCTGTCAGACATTGCAGGGAGCAATTTTTCAGAGTCCCCCCAGAGCGCAGAGGCATTCTGCGGATCCAATGCAGTGAACCTACTTTTTGCCTTGAAGACCTCATTTTGATCCTTCCCTATGCCTATGAAATACTCAAAATAATTATCTACCGCCATTGCTTGCAACATTTCGCCCTGCCTAAGGCCTACTTCTACGTTGACTTTGGCGTACATCCTTCTTGCAGTAGATATTGTCCTGTTAAGCTGTGTAGAGGGATTGCCTTCATGGAAGAACTGGTATATGAGACTCCATCGCTGGCGGAATATCTGTGGAAAGTGTTTCATGTTGATTATCTGCCTAAACGTTTCATTTTCTGAAAAATCTGTGAAGAAAGCGTCGGTTCTTGGTACAGCTTCGAGTTTAGGCAGATTGAGTTCATCGTAAAGGTTTGTAACCCTGTCCCAGGCCCTTACAGGGTCCGATCCCATATACGTCACTGCAAGGTCTGCAAGCCAAAGTATCTCTGCAAGCAACTTTACCTTTTTGGCATCTTCTCCTCTGCCAGCTAGTTGGTCAAGTGTTTGCGCAAACATTTCCTGTGCTAGCTGTTGCTTGAAGAATGGAAAATCAGTCCTCCAGATGAGCGATTCAGCTATCAGGCTTTCAACAGGACTCCAATCTGTCTTGATGTATTCCGGGTGCGTCGTAGCAAATTCTGTAGGTGGGGATAGCGCTGTTTTGAATTCACGGAAATAATTTTCAAATTCGTCTCTATCCATTGTAAAATAAGCATCAAGAATCCTATTCCTTGAAAGCTCTTCCATCGTCCTGTTCACACTTGGGCCTTTAGGTACATCGTTGGAAACAAATGGTTGCATCGGATCGTAGTCATGCAGCAGACTTGCGATAATTGCAAGCTCGTAATCCTTCCATCCAAACTTAATGTCCTTAAACTGCTTTGGGATCATGTGAAGAGTCATGTATGAGACCTCAAGAGAATGATGGAAACTATGGTAATCGCTTGACCCTTCACCAAGCCCAAGCCGGGCATATGCATTCTTGAGAAAATTTAGCAGGATGCGAAGCATGTAGATTCTATTTTCAGGAATGCCTTTTTCTGACGCAAGCTCAAGTAGCGAGACTATAAGCTGTTCGTCCTTGGCATTTGCAAGGTTAGCGTTCGTTTCGTCGATTGTTCGCTTTTTTGCTCCAGGAAAAACCCTTACTACCTGACGGTAAACGATCCTAAGTGGCAGGCTCTTGTTGAGGTATATGCCAAAGCTCATGCCCTTCCAAGGGTATCTAATCCTCTGTCTCTCCCAATCAGCTACCTCGTCAGATGCTGCTACAATCTTCTTATTGAGATCGGCCACAAGCTCGCCCAACTCTGCACTGGCAGTGATGTCAGCAAACCGCTTGCGCTCTGTGTTCATAACAAGCCATTGTGGGATTTTGACAACGTAAACCTGGCGGCGTGATCTCTTTTCTTCACCTATAGTCTTTCTTGCAGTCACAGCAACGTTTCTTGTGCCTGTGTGAAACGGCAGGTCACTGTCCTTGACCACATTGAGTTTGATCTCTCTGCTTCCACCTTTGAGGCTTAAGAGGATGTGCCAGTACTTCCCCTTGTCCATCCACGCAGGCACTTGAGTTTCTTTGTCCCAGAAATCAACTGGGCCGGAAGGGACAAAACCTGATTCGTATTCCTTTGTAATTGGATTGTAGGATTTGTACTCATAATCGCCTATCATGGGATCTACCTTGCGGGCGGCTAGTCTTGCCTCTATCACTGTCTCAATAGACTTCGTAAATTCTCGATACGCCATCACGCCCCATATGGTGCCAAGAGAGCTAAATAACGTGAAGATGCCGGCCAGTATATCAACCTCATTGTAGACAAAGTACTGTGGAATAAGAGGTATTCCAAACCATCCACTCGAAAGGAGCCCTGCAAAAGCAAGCGTGATAAAGAGGTACCGTGCTAAATTGTGATACTGCAAGCTAAAAAACAAACAGCAGCTGCTATGCATGCACCAATCACAGTTTTCCCGCCCTCTGACGGTAGGATCAAACTTCAACCTTTTTACCCGCCGGTTAATTATTTTGGTTTAATCTTCGATTATATATTGGCTTCATGCTGATTCACCGCTGCGTAATCATTCAACCCTAGCCTTACTCGAAACATACATTTTCTAGACGGTCGAAGATAGCGAACAAACGAGCAATATTGCAAAAAATAACTGACTAAACAAGTTCATTCTGTAGTTACTCATACTTTTCCTGGTGGTGCCAATCTCAAAGTTTGCCATATATCGATTCTGCGTGTTGAGCACAAATCACATCAGACTAGATTGTAGACTGTACCCCTGATGATATTGCTGTTTGCAACCCTCGTGGCAAGAATCCATCAAACGTATGGGAGATTCCCACAAGGGCGCACTACGGCAACGAGCATTTTGCAATATTTCCAGAAGAGCTCGTCAACATGATCCTTCGGTTCGCAACTAAGGTAGGCGATTATGT
>JBKPEN010000025.1:0-9830 GCA_046728425.1 Thermoproteota archaeon | reverse complement strand
GTAGTCTTGTTCTCAGTCCGCTTTTCAAGTATGTTCAGAAAATCTGGTTTGATTCCAAGGTCGGAAATGCCTTTCCGCGCGTATGCAAGCTGGGTTCTGACTGTTTCGATGATGTTAAAATGTGTCTTAGCGTTAAAACCTGATCTCACAACAGCCTGTCGTTCCTCTCTGCTAGCTGACAAAGGGCGCAACGCCAGTTCCTCGTGGATAGCCCTGTGCAGGTAGCCAGTGAAAAACTCTATCATTGCCATCATCGTTTTTGGGGTCGGTTGCACGGACATAACTCTTGTCTCGACCCTGTAAAAGCCTTTATTGATCCGAATGCGGGCGTCATCATGACGCTCTTTTACCAGTTCAAAGTAGTCCTTTGCAACCACCGGCTTTCTTGAAATAATGTAGTCAATGTAATCTTCTACACCGTCTAGGTACCGTGATATGCTTGGGAATCCTGAGTTTTGCTGCTCCGATTGATCGTAGAGATAAATTCTTGGTTCGTGGAGTGAAAACACCCTGCCTGCGAAAAGTCTGCTATTTGCTCCAAGCAATATCACAGAAGGAATTAAATTGAGAATGTGGTTGAACATTTGCGACGTAAAGTTGGGGTTTTTTCCTTGCAAATGGAGATGGAAGCCCTGAATGGCAGCAGCGACATGGAGTGCTCTGAACTTTTGTCCGTCAATCTCTACATCAGGGATTCTATTCTGCCACCTTGCAAGTCTTAGGTCGCGCGGTTTGTTTGTAATGAGACCATCCTTCAAAATATGAGGAGACGGATTTGATCCTAAAAATACAGGGAATACATCGTTTTTGTAGACTTTATTGACAATTAGGTCAAGGTGCTCTATGAATTCTTCAAATTCTAAATTCAGCTGTGCAAGGCTTTCAAAGGAAACCGGCTCTGTCCTATATTCAAGTTGACATATGCCATACTCAAAGTCAATATCATGATATCGTCGTAGCAGTTCGATAACAGGCTTTGCGTCAACTGGTGTCCCCTTGCCATCTATAAGACATACCTCGATCTCTACTCCTACTTTGAAGTTCTCGTCAATTTTTGAAGCGTGGCTTCGAACTCGAGCCTTGAGCCTCTCTGCCTGCTTTGTGATGTTATTACTGGCTGTATCTGATGTAATAAGCACCATAACAGAAGTTACCTGATTGCTTAATTTGGCTTTCTAGCTCAGCCTGGTGATTGAAGAATAGGGCCGCAGAGTCAGTTCTGCCTTGCCTTCGCGCCCTGATCCTGCAGTGACACCGGCTAGCCTTATCCTGTCGCCTACATTCAGTTTGTTGACACCCGCACTCTGGTTACGCCATCCAACTAGCCTGATCTCGCCTGTGTCGTCGCCAAGCAGGGTGGACGTCATAGGTATGGTCTCGCCTGACTTGGTGTTTACTTCTGCAGTCTCAGGTGCCTGAAGCACTATTGCTTCAACGATGTAAGGATCCTGTGAAACCTGCATGTCCTGTATCTTTCTCTCAAATTTTGACTGGGCTGGAAAGGATGTGTCATCGCCCTCGTCTGTCATTCTGACATATGAGTCGTCCTTTGATAGCGTGATTGAATTGCCAAATATGCGCGAAGGCACACACTCAATCATTACACCTTCATTCAGCTGCTTGGGGCTGACAAGCGAGTTATCAATTGTAAGTATAAGTGGGCTACCTGCTCTGTCAACTGCAAGGGACATAAAGCTACCCCTGCCGGTTTCTTCGCCGATAGAGATGATTCGAAGTGGCATTACCTCTACATCTTCTTGAGCACTTGAGAACTGCAGCATTGTGCCTTCATCGCCATGGATCTCAAAGTCGCCACTACCATACTGTGGATTACCCTGCTTTACTCTAACGCCAATCAGGTGCACTTTAGAACCGGCCCTGAACACCTTAGGAACCCTTGATTCATCAACATTCCAGATGACTGCTCTAAGTGAGCGAGTGCCTGCTTCATTTGACAACTGAAGCTGGAGAGACTTGCTTGCCTCGCCCCTTGCATTGACAAAATCAGATACCCGCGGATTAGAATTGACGGTGCCAGAAATAACGGCATTGTCCTGCAGAGAATTTATAGCATCAACTGTAATAGTCAGAGAATCAATCGTAGGAATAGACGAATCATCAGGCGCAATCTCGATGGTACTATAGTTTCCAAGGTTAATCACTGGTTTGCCGTCAAGACCCGCCCTGACGTACCCCTTAACTATCTTAATCACGTCACCGGCCTGCAGACCCATTTCGTCCGGTATCGTCGTGTGTTTGTCCCACAGCTTAACCTTAACCTTTGCATCCCTATCATATATTACAAGCGTGCGGGTAGCAGCCTGCTCGTTGGTATCTCTCTTGGTGAACCTATGAATAGGGTAAATATTCATGATTCTGCCTACGACTGTGGCCTCTTTTGCCCCTACGTAAATGTCCTTAAGGCCTGTTTGCATTTTAGAGATGTTATCAAATGATACTCCAAGGTCGGCTGCAACAAGAAAGAGAGCACCTTGGTCGGTAAGATAGCCGGCGCCCACCTTGCGCTTTTTTTCGTCAATCAAGTCTCTTACTTGCTCAGGGTTCAGCTCAGGGCGCTGTCGAAGAAGGATCTCTAGCATTCCCTTAAAATCGTGGGACGACGACAAAGCTTGCGATGAACCTCCAGTATGAAAGAACCATTGCACTTCACTTGCCTATATATTTTGAGAGAGGAGAGACTGAGAGAGAAAGAAAATCAGTTCTCTAAAGAATATATATATTCCCTCTATGATGGCTTATGCAAGAATTCGATCTATGGTCATATAGCGATATGCTTGGACACAGGCGGCAGTAACTGCATTACAAACAGTGTGCGTGCGTGCGTGCATACACATCCATACGCCATCGTACTTTCGAATTGTTTGCTAGGTTCTCTCTTTAGATAAATGCAGAAATTAGACTTTTTGCACACTATCTGCGAATGGAACCATGCGTTTACGTTTCTGACCTGCATAAAAGCTATGGAGGGGTGCATGCAGTAGATGGAATATCATTTGATTTGGAATATGGTAGGGTATTTGGCTTTCTTGGTCCAAATGGCGCAGGCAAGACTACGACGATAAGAGTGCTTACGACGCTTGTCAAGCCAACTTCGGGGATAGTGAAGATATTTGGCAAGGACATTGTAAAGCATTCCCGCGAAATCAGAAAGCGCATGGGAGTCGTGCTGCAAGAGCCCAGCTTTGAAGCTAATCTGAGGGTAGACCGTGCACTTGAGCTATATGGCCTCATGTGGGGGATGTCTGGCGAAAAGAGGCGCGACAGGGCAAGGGAGCTCTTGGAAAAATTTGAACTTGTATCATTCAGCAATATGAAAAACGATGAGTTGTCCATAGGTCAGCGTAGGCGCGTGCAGGTTGCGAGGGAGTTCATGCATGACATGGATCTGCTATTCCTAGACGAACCAACGATAGGTCTTGACCCTGCTGCAAGACGAACATTACTTGATTATGTCAAGAAGCATGTTCAAGGTGGACTGACTGTGTTTTTTACAACGCATATCATGGAAGAAGCAGAATATTTGTGCGATGAAATAGCTATTATTAATAAAGGTAAGATAATCGTCACAGACACGCCTGCCGGCCTAAAGCAAAAATATGGAGGTGTTAAGGCAGTAGAGATCAAATTAAAAGATTCGACGGCGCAGTCCGTCATGCAGATCATTGGGCAGATAGCTGACGGTTCTGTAATTGAGATGACAGCGCAAGACACGATAAGGATAAGCTCGGCAGAGGCTCAGGAGATGCTAGTCAAGATTATTGGGTCACTTTCAAAAAATGCAATCCCTATAGAAAGTGTCTCTATGAATCCGCCTACGCTTGAAGAAGTGTTTCTCACAGTTATTGGGAACGAGACCTAGATCTTCATCCTCATCATCGAAAATGTGGCGAGAAAGAATGCGGCTGCAGTCACGGCTGAGATGACTCCAACTTCAATATTTGTAAATAGATCTATATTGTTAAAGATACCGGCCCTCGTGATATCGACGATGTATGTCAGCGGGTTGATATAAAATGCAGTTCTCAGCGCTCCAGGCACTCCCTGCGCTGGATAAAACGCAGTACTGACAAATGAGAAGAATAGGAACACGCTGTTGACTATGACATTGAAACCCTCGCTGCTCTTTAGTCGTGTCGATATAATTATTGCGATAGAGCCGAAGAATATTGCGCCCGTTATAAGCGCATAGAGCACATATAGCGATCCCACAAAAGTGGGTTGCGCGCTTCCAACAAGTGTCGGCGTGCCCGCTATGAGGATAAGCCCTGCACTTGCAAGACCCATCAACATGATAGTGATGATAGTGCCGGCAATATACTCCATCCTTGCAAAGGGCATCACCAGTATCTGTTGGAACATACCATTTCGCTTGTCATTCCATATTATACTGCCGGCAATTGTGCTGCTGTTCATCATGTTAAAGCCGATCATGCCTGCAGCCAAGTATGCTGGATAGGGTACAGTCGTGTTGCCCATTGGGACACCCTGATTCCCAATGAGTGATGAATACGAATAACCCGCGATAAAGATGTAGACTATGGGAAATACGACTTGCCATACAAGGAAGACCTTGTCAATTGAAGCCACAATGTTCCGATATAGCAGTATTGCAACGGCATTCACTAGCAGTCGATAGCTCTTTGAGCGTTGCAGTATATTAACGATGATGGGTTGAAGTATTGCCTGCGTATCTGACGCCGATTTTGCAGAACGTTGAAGCATAATTCATATTCTATGAGAAATTGGTCTTTCGCACGTACCGGGAATCAAAACTGATTGATAATATTGACTAGATTTAAATAACTTGCAACCAAAGCCTATGCACAAACAAATCATGATTGCTGAAGATATGACTGAAAAGAAGTTGCGCGGCTCTGGGGGTTACGCTATTGCAAGAGTAACAGACGAGGAGCAAAAGAAGGGAAACCTTGGAGGTCCAGAGTTGTTTTTGGCCGGTATTGGCAGGCTTGAAGAGGACAGGTTTGTGAAACACTATTGCAACAAATGTGAAAAAGTATACGAAGGCTCACCTGCATTAGTATTTGAAAACCCCAATGAAGAGCTAGGAGAAGGTGTCACACTTATTGAAAAGGGCGAGTACAAGTGCAGAGCATGTAATGCCACTATTGCACAATACCGCAAGTTCGACGCTCCTGCCCAGACATCGCAGCAGCGGCAACAAGAAACTACTAATACTACTCCTGTTCAAGCACCAGCCTCAAAAGTAGAAGAAGAGAAGAGGCAAGCTTCTCCTTCTCCATCTGACCTTGCTGTTGCTACAACAACAACAACAACAGCAGCAACAACTACAGTTACAAGCGATAGCTTTTTTCCAATGCAATCTCTTGTTGGCATGTCTGCCTACGATAGCGAAGCAATACTAATTGGAAAGGTTGAGCAAATAGGTCTGCGCAAGGTAGGTGGAAGGGGAAACGCGCGTATAATGATAAAGATAGGTGAAAAAGAAGTACCATGGGACGGCATCTCAAAAATAGGAGACATTATCTTACTCAAAACTGCTGATACCACGCCTGCAGCTTCTGGAGGCAAATGCTCTGCTTGTGGCTATCAAAACGAATCTGATGCCGCATTTTGTGCAGAGTGTGGCACCAAGCTATAGCTACTAGTTAAGGATTATTCTAGCGTCGACCACTCTGGCGCCTTTTCCTTCTTCGAGTACCAAAAGCGGATTGATGTCAAATTCTTTTATCTCTGGAAAGTCGACAACGAGTTGAGAGAGCCGCTGAAGCGAATCAGCGATTGCTTTTAAATCGGATGACTTTTCTCCTCTGACGCCCTTTAGCAGTTTTATGGTCTTGATAGACTCGACCATGTTTATCGCTTCTTGCTCGTCAATGGGCACGATCCTAAATACAACATCTTTGAGCACTTCGACGTAGATGCCACCAAGGCCAAACATGATCACTGGCCCAAATGTTGGGTCTTGGCTTGACCCAAGTATAGTTTCCTTGGCGGACTTGACCATTTCCTGAACAAGCACACCCTTTATCTTGGCGTCTAACGTGTACTTTAGCGCATTCTCTGTTATTGTCCTAAACGAATTCCTCAATTCATCATCGGTCTTGATGCCTACCTTGACGCCGCCTGCGTCTGACTTGTGGATGATGTCGGGAGAAACTATCTTCATGACCAGAGGATAGCCTATTTGCCTTACAGCATTGAAACACTCTTGCTCTGTAGTGCACAGGATACTCTTTGGAGTTGGAAAGCCATAGGCCTCAAGCACTTCATAGCCTTCCTCTTCAAGGAGGTTGCTTCTTCCATTCTTCCGAACATTCTCAAAGATTGACTTTACCTTAGATGTATCCTTGGCAAATTGCAGGGTATCTCTCTTGGTTGAAGCTTCATTAACCCATTTCTTAAAATCATACATTGCCTTGAGCGTTCTTATCGCCGGCTCTGAGTATAGGTAATAGGGGATGCCACCTTCTGACATGATCCTCCTGTTTTCTGTTCCTTCTGCAAGACCCATTAGCGATGCAAGTATTGTCTTGTTCGGGAATTGCTGCGACATCTTGACAAGGACCCTTGCAAGGTCGTCGTAGTTGAGTGTGGCTGAAGGGGTGCACATTGTCACGACAGAGCCAACATTTGGATGCGCCAATGTCAGAACCAATACCTTTTCAAATCTTAGGTAATCGGCGTCACCAACAATATCGACAGGGTTCCTTGGCGAACCGTATGCGGGTATGACCCCAGCTATCTCATCTCTTATAGATGAGATATCTGCCATCTTCAATCCGTACCTAGAGCAGGAATCAGTTGAAATAATAGCCGGGCCGCCAGCATTCGATACAATAACAACATTGCCATCTGGTAGGGGTTGCTTTGAAAATGCAGTGGCGAGATCGAATAGCTCGCCCATAGTGTCAACTCTAATTACGCCACACTGAGCAAAAGCTGCCTCATAGTTTGCATCAGAACCACCCAGCGCGCCAGTATGTGAAGCGGCCGCCTTGGCGCCTTCTGCAGTCCTGCCAGCTTTGAGCACGATTATCGGTTTCTTTAACTCAGCGGTTATCTTCTTTGCAACTTCCATAAATCGCCTTGCATTTCTGATATCTTCAAGGTACATCACAATGACTCTAGTGTCTTCGTCTTCTGCCAAGAGCTCGAGGACATCACTTTCATCCATGTCCACCTTGTTGCCCATGCTGATGACTTTTGAAAAGCCGATGTTCTGAGCTTCTGCGTCCTCTACAGTTGCGGCACATATGGCGCCACTCTGTGACACAAGTGCAATATTACCATATTTTGGAGTGATCTTTAGAAATGTGGAATTCATTATGTTATCCTTTGAAAAGCTCATTATTCCAAGACAGTTTGGACCAATGACCCTGATACCATATTTCTTTGCAATTTCGCCAACCTCTCTTTCTAGCTTAGCCCCAGCTTCGTCCACTTCCTTGAAACCTGCAGAGACAATGATTGCACCCTTAATTCCCTTCTTGCCTACCTCTTCCATGACAGAAGGCGCGAATTTGCTAGGTGCAGCCACTACTGCAAGGTCTATAGAATCTGGAATATCAAGTACATTTTTGTATGCTGTTAAGCCACCTACTGTCGGGTTTGATGGGGTAACTGGATAAATCTTGCCCTTGAAGTGCTTGGCAATATTGTAAAAGATTGTCTTGCCCACTCCTGGCTTTTCAGAAGCCCCAATTATGGCGATCGACTTGGGCGAAAAGAAGATCGAGTTTGACATGAAGTGAAAAGCATCTGAGGCTGGTTATAAATGATTCATATGGATAGCTTTTTTACTGCCAGGACTGTAATAATACAATACTGTCAATGGCAAACGGTATTTTAATACTGCTAGTGATTCCAGCAGTCATAGCATTTATCTTTGGAATATGGGTATTTTATAGTGTGGTAATTGATGTCTCAAAAAGAGAAACATCGCAATTTAGTGTAGTAGGACCTGACACAATCAGAATGCAGGTCGAACCTCCAGAATAAAGGCAACCCTTAGCTTAGCGATTCATAAAATCAGAATTAGGATGCATGACATTAAATCAAACGATAGTCAAATATCTAAAAAAAGCAACCTTTATTTTCAATTACAAAATCTCTACACAATGCATTGAGCGGGATAAACGAAATAGTAGATGCAGAAATGGAAGGTCTGATTGCAGACCTCAAGACCCTGATAAGGCAGCCAAGCATTTCTGCAAAAAAGCAGGGCCTAGTCGAGTGTGCCAACCTCGTTGCAAAAGTAATGCGCAGGGCTGGCATCAACTCTGAAGTTCTCTACCTTGACGACAAGAGTATTCCGCCTATCGTTTATGGCGAATTAAAATCAAAGTCAAATCCAAACAAGACTATTTTGTTTTACAACCACTACGATGTGCAGCCAGAAGAACCACTTGAGCTATGGGAGAATGATCCATTTAGTGGAAAGGTAGAGGGTAACTATGTGTTTGGCAGAGGCTCCACTGACGATAAGGGAGAACTGATTACGCGCATCAAGGCAGTTGAATATTACTTGAAAAAGACAGGCGACGTACCTTGCAATGTCAAGTTCATGGTAGAAGGCGAGGAGGAGATCGGAAGTGTACATATCGATCAGTACTTCAATAGGTATAGCAACAGGCTTTCATGCGACGGTGTAATATGGGAGTTTGGGTATATAGACGCTAAGGACAGACCAATAATCAGCCTCGGTATGAAAGGACTGCTATATGTTGAATTGATAGCAAAGGGCCCAGTGCGTGATGCTCATTCAAGTCTTGCGGTGCTTATCGAAAATCCCGCATGGCGTCTTATCTATGCGCTCAATACAATGCGCGATGAGGCCGGCAAGATACTAATCAAAGATTGGTACAAGGAAGTGAGGCCATTTACAGAGCAGGAACTATCACTCATCACAAACGAGCCCTTTGACGTGGAAGAGTTCAAGAAAGAGTATGGCGTCAGTAAGTTTGTTGCCGATACAAATGGCACTGATATTAAAAAGGCGCTAGTCGGAATGCCTACCTGCAACATCGCTGGGTTTGGCTCCGGCTACCTCGGCGAAGGTGCAAAAACGGTATTGCCGTCCCAAGCAATGGTCAAAATAGACTTTCGGCTTGTCCCCGGCATGGTGCCGGAAAAGCAGCTTGAACGACTCAATAACCACTTGAGAGAGCACGGCTTTTCCGACATCGAGGTCAAGCTAATTCACGGCGAGGCTGCAGAAAGGACGCCTATCAGCGACCCTTTTGTTAGGCAGGTAGAACAAGCTGCAAAAGAGATCTTTGGTTCGGCGATAATAAGCGTCTCTTCTGCTGGCACAGGTCCAATGTACTCTTTTGCAAAAGTGCTCAAGGCACCCTGTGTCTCGATTGGTAGCACCTACATGTTTGCCCGAATCCACTCTCCAAACGAGTTTGCAAGGATTGATCTATTGAACAAGACAACTAAGTGTATTGGAAGAATAATGGAAAGGTTTGCCCACTAGAGGATAGCATACTAAATTAATAATCAAGCGAGCACCTCTCTCTCTCTCTCTCTCTCTCTCTCTCTCTCTCTCTATATTCATTTGTTGAATAGTGGGCACTATCTTGCGGGTGTCTCAGCTAGATGATTATGTATCTCCAAAAAGGACGCAGATCAACTAATAATGGATGGGGAGAGATTTGAACTCTCGACCACCTGTGTGTAAGACAGGTATCCTAACCAGGCTAGACTACCCATCCAGCAAACTGCTCGTCAGTTGAGTAGATCGATATTAATAGTATTTGGAGTTGTATGCTGGTAAATAAACAATATTTTACACCAAATGCGTTTGTCTGATTTAGCATTCAATC
>JBKPEN010000052.1:0-5757 GCA_046728425.1 Thermoproteota archaeon | reverse complement strand
AAGTGTAGCTGGCGCTGTACTATCAGTTGATGCTGCTAGCTTGAAGTCATCTGTCAAGATCGTAGGCCTTGCCTTTACCTCCCTGTGCTCTACTATCCGCTTGACGCTTGCAAGGAACAAGAATGAGTTCATGACGGCAGGCAAAAGCGCGATTACGCCAATTATTTCAGAACTGCCGGCGATGGCCACTGCACCATACATTGCTCCAAGCAAAAGCGTGCCTGAGTCGCCGGGAAATATCCGGCTTGGAAACTTGTGGTACTTGTAAAATGCAAGTGTGGCAAATAATAGTGGAAGAGCAGCAAGGAGTACTTCACTGCTGCCAAAAATTGCAATGCTCACCAAGAGTGGGATCGTTGCAATTATCAAAAAGCTGCTTGCTACTCCATTTAGTACGTCAATTGAATTGATAGTGTTGCCAGTAACAGGAATGATGATGAATATGAATGGTATGTATAGCAGAGGTATATGAGCATGACCAAATATTAGGTTGAGAGATTCTCCATACACCCCACCTATAAGAATATCAAGAACAACTAATGGAATTGCAGCTGCAAGCAGTGCCACTGGTTTAAACCATCCTGGCATCACTCTGCTGTCATCGATGTAACCTACTAGAAATGCAATCGCTGTTGTAAGAAGTATTGCAAAGACTGCAATGTTCATTGTTAGAAAGAAGAGCACAATTTCTGCTGCAGCAATGCTGATCATGATGACTGGACCTGCTGGCCGCGGAACTTGAGGCTTTTCAGGCTTGTGAGCATCGGGAACTACCTTGCGCTTTGCAATGAGTGACCGGATTGCTGCTGGCATCATGATTAAGACGCCAAAGAATGATATGGCCGACACGGCTATACCATACAGCATCAGGTTAACACCGTCCAGCATTTGATATTATTGTCCCAGCCTTTTCTTTAACTGATGCTTTAATTTTTCTGCTACAGTTGGCCCTATCTTAGGCACACTTGCAAGTTTGGCCTGCGAAGCTTTAGCTATTGTGGGCACATCGGTAAATCCCGCGTTGTACAGTGCCCTAGCTTTCACCCTTCCGATGCCCTCAAGCGCGACAAGTGGCAGTAGTTCCTCCTTAACCCCATACCTTATCCTAGTGCGTAAGTTATAAAGTTCTGGCATAAGATCCTCTCTCCGCAACAGTTTGGCTACTTCATAAAGCGAATAGGCGAGCCAGTTAGCCATCTCCACTATCCTGTGCATGTCACCAGGCTCAACTCCCATCTTGTCGCTCAGTACCTTCTCTGTAGTCTCCTCTATCCATGAACATAATGCCCAAAAACTACGAGTGCATTCATACTCGCTTACTGGGTATAAAAGTTCATTGCCACGACGTTGTATCAGAATGCTTAGCGGATCATAGTCCGTTTTGCGTAATGACAATTTCGGATAAAAGTCAGGACTGTCAGTTATCAGGTGCAGGAATCCAAGTTCATACCTGGTGGCGGCTCTATAGTTTAGACCTTGGAGTGCATCTCTGAATTTCACGGCAGTAGCTGGATTGATATATAGGAGCGATGTCCGTCTGCCAAAGTCTGTAGCTATATAGCGGTCATTCCTAGACCTGACTAGCTCTTCTTGCTCTAGATACTCAAGGGCTGACTCGACTTTAAGCTCGACAGTTGCATTCCTATACTGACGTGCAAAGAGCGTCCTTGAGAAGAGGTCATGGATCTCTGGTTTTTTCATCCCTGGTACAGTTGCAATGTTTGAGAGCAAATGAAACCTGATGGTGTTATCGTTTGATAACTGCGATCGAAGTGGCTCTGGGCTCCCAAGGACGTAGTGGTCATAAAGCTCTTCAGCATTTGCACCAGATTCACTTATGATTATGGCCTCACCAGAAGTATCGTACTGGGGTCTGCCAGCTCTGCCGCACAGCTGCTTGTATTCTAGCACACTGATAGGCAAATTTCTGCTATACTCAGAGTCGTAACGCAGTATGCTTGATATCACGACCCGTCTAGCAGGCAGATTAACGCCAGCAGCAAGAGTCGGCGTGGCAGTTAGCAATTTGATCACACCTTTCCGGAATGAGCTTTCTACTATCTCCCTGCTTGATGGTGCAAGGCCGGCGTGATGGAACGCCACCCCTTTTGACACAAGCTTCGCTAATGTTTTTGTGATCTCGCTGTCATCCTCTCTAGCTAGTATTTCAGATGATGCCTTAACAGCCAATTCTCTTGCTCCTTTATCTAGCCGCTTATAGACGCCTTCTGCAGCTTTTGCTGCAAGAGAAGCAGCACGCTTTCTTGTTTCTGCAAATATGAGTGCCTGCCCCCCTCCATCTACAGAATCGATAGCAAGGTCTACCGCAGATGAAATGCCGGAGCTGTTGACTTTGAAAGTAGTGCCGTCTTTCATTCTAATCATGCCATGTTCGTACACTCCCTCTACTAGCTTTGTTGGTCGCCAGTCGCTTTCTATAAGCTCGCAGGCAAGCCAGTCTGCTATCTCATAGGAGTTGGCTACTGTAGCAGAAAGTGTCACTATTTGCGATTCCGGATAGTGCTTGCGGATTTTAGTAAGCATTATCTCGAGCGTTGCTCCTCTTTCCTTATCGCCTATAAGATGCACTTCATCAGACACAAAGAGTCCTATGTCATCGAGCCACTCTGCATTATGGCGGAAAAGTGTATCCATCTTTTCATTTGTAAGAATGATGACGTCTGCTGCGGCCAGTTCTTTTCCCGGTGAGTCATAGTCGCCAGTTGCGGCCATCACCTCGATCTTTCTGCCAAAATCGAGATTCTCAAGCACCTTCATGTCATGATACTTTTCGCTTGCTAGTGCGCGAAGTGGTGTCAGATATACCGCTTTTCTATTTTTTTTCAGCGCCTGGTAAATAGCCATCATTGCGATGAGTGTCTTGCCGCTTGCAGTTGGAGTAGTCATGAGCACACTCTTACCTTCCAGTATGCCATGCTTCAGCGCCATCTCCTGAGGTGGATAGAGAGAGGAATAGCCTAGATGTGAAAGAAGCGTTCGGATCGAATTGTCGGTTAGAGCAACTGGCATTTTAGAACTATAAGCAAGCCGGCTATTTTAAAAGTGCATTTATGCCTTAGCCCAAAATCCAGGCCGTCTTTCAAATATTTGGCCTTCACGATTAAACTTTTGAATATATTTCCTTGCTTCTTCATCAGAGAACTTTCCGGTCCTCACCAGCTCGTCTACAAGTACTTTATCTTCGACATCATTGTTCTCAGCGCCTGTGAGTCCTCTGAATAGTTCCATAAAGGTCTTTTCCTTTGAGACCACGCTCTGAGGCTTCCCGTATAGCACACCGAAGTCCGTCTTTCCTGTATTGACGTCGACGCCAGCAGTCCTCATCATCTGATCTACAAGGTAGATCGCACGCTGGGCGTCCTCTGCATCGACCATGTCCTTTAGTAGCAATCTTGAGCGGGCAGACGCAAGCCTGATCAGCGCTTCAAGCTGCCTTGGAGTCACCGTTATCATCCCTTCTGACTCGATCCTTCTCATGTCCATATAATAACTGCGAACTATGTCGATCGCTTCTGGTGTTAGTGCTGGCTCAATCTGCTTTGCATATGACAGATACTTGCTGAAAAGGTCGATGTCGATTGCAGGCCTAGCCGCTTGTTCAATATCGCGGTGTATTTCCAAAATATGGCTTGCGACAAGGTTGTCCTTCTCCTTGTCGGGACTATCTCTCACTATAAATATCAAGTCAAACCTTGTCAGCAGTGGCACCGGCAGGTTGACATTTTCTGTGATGTTCTTGTATGGATCATATTTGCCATATATGGGATTTGATGCAGACAAGATCGACGTTCTTGCGTTCAGTGTAGCGACAATACCCCCCTTTGCCACCGAGCAAGTCTGCTGTTCCATCACTTCATGAAGTGCCGACCGGTCTTCCGGCTTTATCTTGTCAAATTCGTCAATGCATACGATTCCCTGATCGCCCAATACCACAGCACCTGCCTCTAGCATCATGATCCCTGACTTGTCACGAATGACTGCAGCTGTCAGACCTGCAGCTGTAGAACCCCTACCGGAAGTGTATAGTCCCCTTGGAGCAATCTTGGCGGTGAATTTTAGCATCTCAGATTTGGCCGTACCTGGGTCACCTACCAAAAGTACATTGATATCACCTCTTCTAGTAGAGCCATCCTCAAGCCTCTTTGTCACGGATCCTACAATGAGCAGCAGTATTGCTTCCTTGATCGGCTCATGACCATAAATGTGGGGAGCAAATGAGGCGATTAGCTTTTCGTATGCATCGGGCTTGCTTGCTATCGTTCTTATTTGCCGCTCATCCTCTGTGCTTATCATTATTCTTTCAACATACCTTGTGTCCTTGCTCCCTGCCCTGCCACCAAGGTACTCTATATTATTGCCTTCCATACGAAGTCGAAAAAGGCTAGTCTTGGTCTGCGGAGCCAACTGCTCCTGCTCTATTCTAATTATACCTGTGAGTATGATTCTATCTCCAGGGCGGCATTGGTCTACAAGGTCGCTCATCACAGTAACTTCAATGTAATGTGGCAGTTGGCCTGCAGGTAGATCTTCAGGCAGCTCCTGCAGCCGCACCATCTGAAAGTCAATAAATAGACTGCTCTCCGGGTCCATTTCGAGTTCTTTTTCAGAGCATGCAGGGCATTTAACTGGCTTTCTCATGACAAGACCTTTGAGCTGCGCCTCTGTGACCGTGTTGCAGTTCGTGCATTTGTATGCAACCTTCTTAGCAAGGGGCTTGACTTCTGACGAGCGCACGACCATGCCAGAGATGCTCACAAGCTTATTTATCAAATCAGCGTTTATCTCACGCAGGCCCTTTTGTACAGTGTAATTGCCTATCCTAACCCGGATCTTTTCACGGATCTCTTGCTCATAATCAGGATGGATCTCGCGCAGGACTGATAGGACTGCTTCGTTAAACGCCTCAAGATATTCATCAGGCTTATGCGTTATCTCTTTGGCAAGAAGAGGATTGTAAGAATCGAGATCAATATAGTCTACAATAAGCGACTGAGCACCTGACGCCATCATGTTATTTATCTTGTCAAAATACTTGTAATTGCTGTCGCGGTCTTTGAATGCTTTGAGGAACTTTTCCAGATCGTTTGCAAGCGCCGCCGCGGTCTGTTGCTCAGACAAACTTCTTTAGCACTCCCTTTTTGAATTTTGTGGAAACCTTATTTATCAGGATGTAAAGCTCCTTTTCTTCCGCAGATAGTTTACCTTCAAGCTCGGCGGAGAGTGATGAGGCGGCAGCTAGCTTGACTATTTTCTCAAGTCTAGAGGCTACAAATGTATTTAGGGAAACAAACAGGTTTTCTCTTTCCCGCTCCTTTAGACCTTCGAGGTAATCGTTGACCCTTACGTAAAAGTCAATATCGACGCCAGAGAGGTCATGAGGCTTTGCAATGCGCTCGCGGTTCATAGTCCGTGATATGTAGCCGGTGACGTCGTTTGACTGGATTTCAACTGTACCCTGTTCGACAAGAATCTTGGCAATCCAACGCGGGAGAGACGACATATCGCCTTCTTTTGTATCAATCACAATGTTGCCGATGCTCATCTTAACATCCTCTTTATATGTCACCCTGACCTCCTCCAACATGTAGCCTAGCTGATAAATGCTTTGAATAGCTTCAATCTTTGGCTCTGAGCGGGTGATATCGGCCATCGGAGAGAGCTATTAAGAACGGAGTACTTATTATATATCATATCAGCACAGCTTTTGTAAAGCTAGTAGCTAGCTACTATAGTTGT
>JBKPEN010000132.1:0-14190 GCA_046728425.1 Thermoproteota archaeon | reverse complement strand
ATGGAGTATTGGACAAGTTTATTGGAGATGGTATAATGGCATTCTTTGGTTTTAAAGATACACATGTTAATGATGATAATGGAAAAAAAGGTGCTATCTGCGCCGTTAATGCGGCAATAGAATTGAGAGATTTCTTTGACGAGATCAAGGGAGATTGGATTGACCTCTGGAAAACAAAGGCAGGGCAAAAAGAGGAGGAGATATCCATTCAATTAAGATGCGGTATGAATACTGGAAATGTATTAGTCGGACTCATATTGACAGAAAAGAGAGATCAATTTACTACGATAGGCACTAACGTAAATTTAGCTAGTAGAATGGAAGATGTGGCTACTGAAGACCAAATCATTGTATCTCCATCTACGAAAATGCAAATCGAGAATGAATTTAATCTCAAAACAGTTCCTGTTAAAAAGCCAATTAAAGGGTTTGAGCGCATATCTGAATGTTATGAGGTAGCAAGTAGGAAGGACGAAAAAAGAAAAAGAGGATGAAGGTAGAGTCTTGGATGAATAACAGAAAGATGGTCAAAAATACAGTTGGAAATAGCATAAAGGGAATCGTTGCAGCTGACGCCATCAACACCTATTACGAGGATCATGGTGATGCCAAATCATATCCTCTAGTTCTGATTCATCCGGTTGGAGGAAATGTTCTGATTTGGCATCATGAAATACCGCTATTGTTGAAAAACGGGTTTAGGGTTATAGCATATGAGATTAGGGGACACTATAGAACCAATATGGGCAGAGTGGGAGCATATGCCATGCAAGATCTGGTAAATGATCTCCACCAGCTGCTCAAACATCTGAACATCAAGAGATGCTCAATCATAGGTCATTCGATAGGGGGCATAATTGCATCAATGTATGCAGCGCAACATCCAGAAAGTGTTGATGTAATAATCCTGATCAATTCTTCGCCAAAGAAGTTTGAAGAAAAAGACCTTGAGAAACATTTCAAAACACGTGAGGTAGCCATTACGCAAGGGATAAAAGCTTTGGCTGAGTACAAATTAAGAAGCTATGACGAAGCTAGGGATTTGTTCAAAGACAAAAAACATTCAGATTTCTTTAGGAAGGTCTTTACAAAGACATCTGTTGGTGGGTTTGTGGCAGCTACTATAGCGCTTTACACTATCCCGGAGAATGTGGTAGAGAAACTCAAAACTTCTCAGTGCAAGATATTCGCTATTGTGGGTAGCGACGATGATGCATTTATGCGGCTAGTGAAGGAAACAAAGGAGGAGATCCCGGAAATGGAGCTCAAAGTTTTAGATGGAAGTGACCACTGGGTAATCATAGAGAAGCCTGACGAGATGTATGATATACTAATGGAATTTTTAGGCAAGATAAGGGTTGGGAGTATATAGGCTGGTTGCGTGCTTGACCTTGGAGACCATCCTGGCTTTATTGCTAGGAGGATTAATAATTCGGATTGTAATGCTAGAAAAGCCAGAATTACCCCTTTGTCATTGTACATAGCAGAGAAACTAGATTGGCAATTGAATGGGATGTTCTAGTTGTTGAGATGTCACTTCTTGCTGGAATAATATATGGAGCTATCTACGTTGAAAGCTGGGTTGAGAAGAGAAAAGCACGAAGTGAAGAAAAAGAGATGACGAAAAAAATACTAATGATTGTTGCCAATGACTTGAACAAGCAGTTGCAATTTATAGAAGAATCAATTCAAGACAGGGACTTCAAGCCGTTTCACACAAGCATATGGGATGCAGTAATATTGGGCGGCAAGCAAACGCTTCTTCCCTTTGAAACATTTGAAAATCTACAAGATACCTATTCGTGGATGGCGTATTATAACAATGAACTTAACTTGAATGGAACAGAAAACGAAAAGTTGCTTGTAGGACTGTTGGAGGATGTCAAAAAATCCATCAAGCAATCTTTGGAACAACTCAAGAATGAACAGTAGGTTTCCATTTTAGATATCATTGAAAAAAAGGAGTGCTTATCAACTTCCCTGTAGGTATTCCCTTTATAATCAATATATTCTCGCAAAAAAAAAGCGTCGTCACAATGCCCATGCTAATAACCATTTCGAACCTGTAGCGTCTATACTCAAACGCAAAGGCTTTTCAGGCTATTCCGATAGATCATTTGTCCTAATGTATTGTGATAATATATATCATCAAATAAGATAAAGTAATAAGAAGTCTTGCAGGAAATGAATCATACACACACATAAGCAGTATAAATTTGAGCCAACCCTAGCTAGTATTATTCCGTAGAATGCAAGGATGTAGATAAACGAAATACAATTTGATGCTCTTAGTCAAGACAGATGAATTCTTTTATATTATCAATCGGACCACATTGATCAAATCATTTGGATCAGCCTAACCGAAAAAGACCAGACCATTCTGAATTGATAATGACAAATATCGACGATCTTATTCCAGAGCTGCAGTCGATCTACACAAATATCCATACACATCCTGAGTTGTCGATGCAAGAGATTCAAACAGCAGCACTTGTAGCCGACTGCCTACGAGCTGCAGGTTTTGATGTTACTATGGAAATCGGTAAAACAGGAGTCGTCGGAATGCTTCAAAATGGCAAAGGTCCAGTCGTAATGCTTCGCGCTGATATGGACGCCCTGCCAGTCCAGGAAGCCACCGGTCTACCATATGCTAGCAAGGCAACAGCCACTGATCAAGAGGGAAAAACTGTTCCTGTAATGCATGCATGTGGCCACGACATGCATGCAACATGGCTTTTAGGAGCAGCTGGTTTATTTGCACAAGAACGCACTGCCTGGCACGGTACGCTGATTGTCGTCTTTCAACCAGCAGAAGAGATTGGATCGGGGGCGCAAGCAATGATTGATGATGGGCTCTTTACTCGATTCCCCAAACCCGATGTAATACTTGGGCAGCATGTGATGGCCGGCGCTGCAGGTACCCTAAGATGGCGCTCAGGAGTCATCACCTCCACAAGTGATAGTTTGCATGTTAGATTGTTTGGACGAGGCGCACATGGCTCAATGCCTCAGGCCAGCATCGATCCCGTAGTGATGGCTGCAGCGACAGTAATGCGGCTGCAAACTATTGTTTCACGCGAGATTGCACAGTCTGAGTCCGCGGTAGTTACAATCGGTTCACTCCACGCTGGCACAACAGAAAATGTTATCCCGGATGAAGCAATTCTTACTCTGAACATCCGCACATTTGATGAACGTGTTCGTAAACGTGTTCTATCTTCTATCGAGCGAATCATCAAGGCAGAAGCAGCGGCCTCTGGTGCCCCAAAGATTCCGGAAATAACAGCTTCCATGAGTTACTCTGCTGTAATTAATGATACTGAAGCCACCAAGCGAGTAGTTGATTCGTTTCGATTACACTTTCCAAAAGGCTGTATTTTAGAAACACGACCAGTATCGGCTAGCGAGGATTTCGGAGCGTTCGGAACGGAGTCGCAGACTCCATCAGTATACTGGATAGTTGGTGGTACCGACCCAGGCTTGTATGCTAAAGCTAAAAGGACTGGCAGGATGGATGAAATCCCAACTAACCATAGCCCTCGCTTCGCTCCTGTGATTCATCCTACATTGAAGACAGGTGTGGAGGCATTTGTGTATTCTGCTGGAGCTTGGTTGTTCACGTAACTTAAGACTTGAGGCAGATACCAAGAGGGTCTTACTTGAGATCGATGTTGGCGGCGCACGATGATAATGATCATGCGTCGAAGATTTTGCAGGTTAAAATATTTGTACTTGATTCTTGAAAGAAGTAGTAGAAGAAAGGTCAGTCAGCCTCTGTAGCTGGCCCCCAGTCAGGTGGTTCATCGTTTCTAGGCGGGTAGTTGCTTATCTTTGTCTGTTCACTTCCATCAGGGTTCATCACATAGATTTGTCGATTGGGATAATATTCTCCTTGGCTAGTATAGAGGCTATTTTCCCGTTTTCTTTCTGGAATTCTAAGAGGCAGCAGAGAAGGAGGAGGGAGAAGAAGGGAAAGAGCAAAAGAAAAAGGGGAGATTTATGTGTCTATGTTTTCAACAATACTCATCCGCCGAAGGCATCGATTGTTGCATCAAAGTCATTGACTGCCAGGCCGGTCAGGCCGTTTGATTGAGGCGCCGCACCTGTCTGTGCATTACAGTTAGCTACCCCTGTGTTCAGGGCTACTATTGTATTAATGTCATTGTCTGCATTGCTGTTTGACTGATCCGTCTCAGATGGCTGGAATTCAGAGTCAGATGCCGTGGCGCCATTATTGGTAGATTGGGAGTTTGTGCCATTGCCACCTTCATCGTCATCGTCAAGTAGCTCATCTGCATTTTGAACTGGTATTGCATTATTTCCCTGTGCAGTAGTGTCGCTGTCACCTAGGGTTTCACATTGAGCCGATGCTGCTATTGGAACTGCTATTGGAGTAGCGCTCAGTACTGTTGACATTGCCACGATAAATACCGTCATTTTGGTACCAATCAAGGTAATAACCCATTAGATTTAGTAACTTATAGGAAATTTATGAAATTTTTCCCTCTTTTAGCACTGATATTTAGTCATTCTAAATTTTAATTGTAGAGAATACGGCAATTGACCATAGTAAATATAATACATCTTCTTGAGGGCAACACTGACGATACTGAAAAATGAGGAGGAGAGAGTAATCTAAATACCCTAGAAGTCTTTGTATTCCAGATACTTTCCATCCGTTATTATGCGGAACCTGGACTCCTCATGACTTCCAGTGATTCTCTCTAGCTTTATTGAAAGGTCAATTACACTCATGATCCCATCTCCGCCTCGTCCTGTTTTGTCTGCAAATATTTCATTGAATACCTCTCTCATAGCATTTCCATAAACCCAATCACCTCTAACAATCTGTACTTGAAGGGATCAGCGGTCATTGGAAACTTTTCTTACAGAGTATGCCAGTAGAGATTTTTTTCTTCTCCATTTAGGCCAAGTGCATTTGCCACCTTCTCCCCATCTGTGAATGAAAGTTTTTGCCATCCGTGTAGAGCGGCTGCAATAAACATAGGATCTTTTTCAACCATGTCTGCAAGCCTTGTATAGGCTATGCTCTTCTCCTTCATCTTTGCCCTAACATTTGCAAATATAGCCTGTCTCTCAGCTTGTCTTGAGACTGTTTCCTTTGTTTCCATATCAAATCTTTCATCCACTCACATTTGTACTGTCTCAAGATTAAGCATCATCATAAGAAACACCAATCTATATAGCAAGGATACATGTGTGATAAATTCCTCCTTCAGTTTTCCTGCTTCTGGCAAATAATTTTCATGTTTGTTGCAATGTGAGAATACAACTTGACGATCGTGCAATTATATCTTATCTGGAAGAATGAGTTTGAATAAGCGGTTCTTTCTCCTTAGAATCGTGAGATACTCTTTCAATTGGGCAGAGCTAAGATATGCCATATACATTAACTGGGTCTTTGTAACGCCATAATTATTAGCAGTAGTCTTAATTGCAGCCTCAAGAATCTGACTGATTATCTCTGTTCTGGTTCTGTACCTCATCCTTTATTCGACAGGCTATGATGTTGGTGTTAAATAGAATTTTCATTCCAACTGGAGGCATCTAGTGACAAAGTATTCTAACTATTTTGATATTTTGTATGCAAGCGGCATACAATACAATTGTTAGGAGAGAAGCCAAAAATGAAGAAAACCCTTAGCAAGATGGATCAAGCTCGCTTGGCATAGAGTGTAACTCAGGTTGCTAAATAACCATTCAATTAACTATTAGCCATGACAAGGACGGAGACGACTAACTACAAGAAAAGGGAATGCCGGAAAGTAGGGGCTCAGTAGAAATAGCACCATCAGGCTGATAATAATAATAATAATAACAAGAAAACCGAAAAAATGAGTGGCTCGATTTACTACCGAACCATCCTTCTACATTCTTCAGCGCATTTGCGACATGCTTGTGCACATAGCTTGCAGTGTTCCATATGTCCTGCATGTTTTTCACATTCCTGCGCACATGCATCACATACGTCAGCGCACAGATTGCAAAACTGCTTTGCAAACTGGCTGTCCATTGACATCAGCGCTGCAGATGTCCAACAGACCTCAGCGCATTCTCTGCAGAGCTGAACGCAAGTTGCCACCATCTTGACGTCTTCTTCTCTGAGGCATCCTGTAGCGCAGAATTCACAGGCTTCTGCGCATCTCATGCAGGCATCTATGCAGCTTTGCCATTTTGTATTTTGAAGTGTCCCTGCAGTAGACATATCTTGGTACGTGTGTGCATTATCCTATTTAGTAGAAATTAAAAGTTCTAACAGAATAATAGATGGTCAAAAATTACACTGTTCACTTTCTACGTCAGATTGTTGTGTTTTTGAACACGTACCCGATCAACAGACCAGAAGTAATAGTTACATTTGCGCAAGATAAGTTTGACGAAAATGGCAGGGTAGTGAAATTCTCCACCTGCTGATAGAAAATCGTACCTACACCCATAAATTTTCAATTTGCCTTTGCTCAACAGGAACAGCAAGGGCAGCAGCAACCATCACCAACGACAGGAGAATCTGATAACCAAACGTCGTCTAGCTCTTCTTCTGATGCTGCCGCTACTGGTAATAACGAAACCGGAATAGGTGCACCTCTTCCCTCGCCAACAGAAACTAATGGTACAATGCTTCGTGAAGAAATTGGTAGTATTCAATCCGTCCAGCCTTCATAGAGTTCTTTTTTGTTGACAACTCTTTGAAAACTAATTACGGCATTGAATGAGCTTGCTTTAGGAAGATGTGGTTTTCATGAGCCACTGGATAATTGATCCTTTTTGTTCTGTATCCTATTAATTATCTTCAAAGAAAAGAACTAAAAAAGCAACTACATCAGAGCTCGTCAAAGCCCATAATTTTCTAGCAAGTTTACCCAGACTTCACTGATAGTAGGAAAAGCTGGTATTGCATGCCAAAGGCGCTCAAGAGGCACTTCGCCGATTAGGGCAATCGTTGCGGAATGGAGCAATTCTCCGGCCTGCGGTCCCATGAAGGTGGCTCCTACAATCACCTGGCGATCTTCATCTACAATGATTCTTGCATCGCCAATATACCCATCTGTATGAAGTTTTGCACCTTCCAAACCGCCCATCTCATGATCGACAGCTCGCACATTTAATTTCAAATTCTTAGCGTTTTGTTCTGTCAATCCCACTGAAGCAATCTGAGGATCTGTAAAGATAACTTGCGATATCGCATTACGATCTGCTTTAGCAGCAGATTTACTCCATCCACCATTGGCTCCGTCATAAGTACCGCTTGCACGAAGCCGGATCGCTTCAGCACAAGCCCGAGCCTGGTACTTTCCTATGTGGGTCAATAAAGCGCGATGGTTAATGTCACCAACAGCATAGAGCCAATCTCCATTGACTCCTTGGACCAAGCAGCTGTCATCTATCTCAAGCCATTGTTGAGGTTTAAGGCCAAATGTCTCAAGTCCAAGGTCTTTGGTATTAGGTTTTCGCCCGACCGCAACTAAAAGCTCGTCTGCGGTCATATTAGATCCATCATCTAGAGCAATTTGAATCTTGGATTTAGGGTCTGTGCGTTCAACTTCTTTGATGTTCACATTAGTACGTACTGAAATGCCCCGTTGTACAAATGCTGTGCCAAGCCGGTCGCCTACAAATGGTTCAAACCTGTTAAGTATTCTCTCGTGTCGGCTCAAGATAGTAACTTTGCTACCAAGAGCACACCATGCGTCAGCCATCTCACAAGCCACAGGACCGTCGCCCATTATAGCTAGATGATGCGGCGGGTTTTTGGCACTTGTCGCATCGCGACCGGTCCATGGTCGTGCCTGCGCCAATCCCTGCACCTCTGGAACAACTGCGCTACTGCCAGTACACAAAACAACTGCATGACGCACAGACAATGAAGTGCTATCTCCGTTAGCATACGTTATCAGAACTCTCTTGGGTCCGTTCAGACGTCCATGTCCTCGAATAACGTGGACAGCATTTTCCATGAGCTTGCCTGCCAACTTAGAATCATTCCAGTTATCGACGAAAGTATCACGTCTAGCAAGTATAGATTCAATGCTAAGAGGCCCGCTAGCCGCCTGCTTAGCACCTTCAACCTGGCGAGCCTCTGTCAAAGCTTCAGGAGGGCGCAGTAGAGCTTTGCTTGGAATGCATGCCCAGTAGTGACAATCTCCGCCAACTAGTTCAGATTCAATCAAAGCTACAGAGAATCCTTTTTTTGCTGAACGCAGAGATACGGTTCGTCCCGAAGGTCCCGAACCGATTACCACCACGTCATATTGATGATCTTGCATCATCGCAGTCACGTGGCATCTCAATGCGCAACAACAAGAATTAAAGTTTCAATTTTTCAGTTTCAAATACAAAGATGGGATTTGGACAATCCAACAACTCATACTCATATGATTTCAACCGTACAGTGATAGGCTAATCTTTAACGTGATATGTTATCTAAACAGATTTGTCTTAGCCAGATCTACGATTTCGTCTCCCCTTCCATTTAGGACAGCCTTGATCATGTAGAGCGTAAAGCCCCTTATCTGATCGAAGTTAATGGTTGGAGGTATAAGTAGCTCCTGTCGGTTCACAACTATGTCCACTAATGCAGGACCATTGTGCTTTAGAGCTTGGTTAAGCATCTGTTCCACTTGCTCAGGTCTTTCTGCACGAAGTCCTAGGATCCCAGCAGCCTCAGCTAGTTTTGAGAAATCAGTGTCAATGAGATCTGTGCCGTGAGTCAGTATACCAGCAGCCTTCATCTCTAGCTCGACAAAAGCCAGAGATCCATTGTTGAAGACGATAATCTTTACAGGCAGCTTCAACTGCCTTAGCGAAAGAAAATCGCCCATGAGCATCGAAAATCCACCATCGCCTGAGAGACAGATTACCTGACGTTTAGGAAAGGCTTCTTGGGCTCCTATAGCCTGTGGAAGAGCATTTGCCATCGAACCGTGTGAAAAGGATCCCAGTAATCTCCGACTGCCATTCATCTTTAGGTACCGTGCTGCCCAGAGAGTCGGAGTACCAACATCGCATGTAAAGATTGCATCCTCTGATGCAATGTCATTAATGATCTTTGCAACATATTGAGGATGAATTGGAGTTCGTCCCGGTTCGCTTACCGCGCAATCGTCTAAATCCTTGCGAGATTTCTTGTAATGATCCAATGATTCCCTTAGATGTCCTTTGTCATCACTTTTCTGATTGAGCAGAGGTTTCAATGCAACCAAAGTTTCACGAACATCACCTACCAGTCCGAGATCCACTTTTGTTCGTCTACCTATTTGCTCACCTCGAATATCGACTTGAATTATGTAAGCACCAGGTGGGTAAAATTGCTGGTATGGAAAATCTGTGCCAAGCATTAGCAGCAAGTCAGAGTCCATCATAGCATGATATCCAGATGAAAAGCCAAGCAGCCCTGTCATGCCTACATCATATGGATTATCATATTCAATGAACTCCTTCCCTCGCATTGCATGGACAATAGGAGCCTGGAGGAGGCCTGCTACTTGAATCAGTTCTGAATGAGCGCCAGCGCAACCTGCGCCACCTAGAATGGTCACTTTCTGGGCGGAATTGAGAACATCTGCAAGCCTTGCAATTTCTTCCTTAGATGGGCAGACTGTTACACTAGGCTGCTCGAAAGGTATGAATGGTCTGCTGGAAACAGCTTCTTGCAATGCAATATCTCCAGGGAGAATAATAATTGCTACTCCACGAAGAGAAATTGCAGTTCTCATTGCAACCTCTAGAATCCGTGGAATCTGCTCCGAGTGAGAAACTAACTCACAGTATTGGCTGCACTCTCTGAAGAGAAGTTCAGGATGTGTCTCCTGAAAGTACGTGCTCCCAATTTCCCTAATTGGAATGTGTGCTGCAATTGCAAGTACTGGCACTCTGTTGCGATAGCAATCGTATAGTCCGTTAACCAGATGTGTATTTCCTGGACCGCAGCTTCCTGCACAGACAGCAAGATTCCCTGTAAGATGAGCTTCTACTCCAGCCGCGAATGCGGCTGTCTCTTCATGGCGGACGTGGATCCAGGAAATATCCTTGTCGTGCTCACGTACAGAATCAGTAATTCCGTTCAGAGAATCACCAGAGATACCGTATATTCTTTTTACTCCAGCTGCTATTAACGACTCAACTATGACATCTGCAACCTTCTTCTTTGCCAAGGCTTATTCGATCCCCTTAAGTTGTTGGATTGTATTTGAAACATTAAAAATACTTTGGTAACTACCTTTATAGGATTTTTCAATGTTGGGCCTTTGCCCTTTCATAGTTGAGAGCAATTGTTCCATCTGTGTCTTCTCTGGATGATGAAATCGCTGATAAATGGTGGATACCTGTGCTTTGGGGTTGATGGTTAATGCAAAGAGATGATTCTTGATTTGATGTTTAAAATACAGTCGTAAAAGCCGAATATCCTTTACCTTCGCTTACCGAGTCGATCATACTGTAGACGGAACAGCTCTATTATCTCTTCAACATCTTTATTATCCCGAATTTCATGGCTCACCCAGCCGGATTTTGGAATGACATGATGTGGAGATACATATCCGTCTTTTACTAGTGTCTCTCGCTGACCTTAGCTGGGAGTTTGAGATCAGCTATTGAGTCACCATGCAAATGACCCATCTCTACGCCCTCCACATAGAATAGGATAGTTACAAAATTATGCTCATGTATTGTAACTCCTTTCCAACTGAGTAATTCTTGTTTTATTTTCTCACTTGGTGGTAGATCCAAAATCGTTCCTACTCACGCACACCTTGTCGAATTCTCTTTACCTTCAGAGCGATTACTTACACCTATTACTGTCCAAATCGATCTAAACCAAGTTTTTGTCTAAGTTCTTTTGATCTATTTCTCACTGTGACTTCAGTTGTTCCTGCTGCTTTTGCAATCTCAGACTGCGTCTTGTGGTGTCCTTCCGCAACATTTACAAGATAGAGTATAGAAGTGGCCATACTCACAGGGTCTTTGCCCACAAGAATATTCTTTTTTTGAGCCTGTTCCATGAGCTCAAGGGCTTTACGTTTTATCTTTTCATCAAAGCCTAATTTGTTGGCTACCTTCATTATGTATTTTGACGGGTCTATCATCGGTGCTTTGATATCGAGTTGCGTTACAATACGCCTATAAGATCTGGCAACATGCTTGAGTTTGACATTGCTAATGTCAGAGATTTCGTCCAGAGTTCTTGGCACTCCCAGCTCTCTTAGAGCAACATAAATGGAAGCAGCCAAGACCGAATCCATCGTGTCTCCTCTAATTAGCCCCCTTTCCTGGGCCTTTCTGTATGTATATGCGGCCTTTTCAGTTACATGCTTTGGAAGTCCCAGCCTATCTTTTAACCTGGAAAGGATCGAAAAAGCTTTCTGTAAGCTCCTCTCTGTTGAAGAGTGAACTTGGCTTCTATTATCCCACGTTCGAAGTCGACTCATTCTCATTCGAGTGCCTGTATCGATTACATTGCCAGATGCATCAGTTGCTTCCTTACCAATTACCGTGGAAAGTCCCATATCATGAAACGCAAGTGAAGTGGGAGTTCCTGTTCGTGCTCGATTCGCTCCTTCTTCAATATCAAAAGAGCGCCATTCTTTTTCTTGAGAGAGCATGTTATCAGAAATGACCTCACCAGTGTCTTTGCGGATTAACTCGCCAGTTTCTGGGTCAGTAACTACTACCAAGTCAGCCAAGATTGCTGAATTTGGTCTTAACTTTTTATTTGTCATAATACAATATCGTGACCGCTCTATTTAACCTCAGTAGCAATTTCCTACTTAGTAGGTTCTCGAGATCTACCTAAGTAAGCGAGAACTGACCTGTTTGCCTATTACTTGTTGATTTTTAGGAAATTCTGGATCAATTGGCATAGGTGTGCTTAACGGAGCGATGTAATAAGACCGAGGTTTATTGTGCAAACAAAAGCAATCATAATTGATAATTTTTACACGGCATATACCCTAATTATAATAGCGTCCTATTCAACTTAGCCTGAAATGAAGTATTCAATAAATCAGTGTGATGCCGGATCTTACACAATTGTCACTATTGTACTTTTTTAGATGTTTTTCAAAAGAATTAATGGCCATGACATGAGTCTGCATTAACCCAACAATGACATATTCTTATTTTTCTCATTATCCTAAAAAGAAAGTGGGCTGCGATTGCTAATCTCTTTCAATGTCAAGTAACTAGTAGTAGTTTCTAAACTACGGCATAATTTAGATAATTAATCAGCCTTGAACATTGCAGTAGCCGCAATCGCAAGATTCTTCACCAAATAGTTCACACTTTGAAGTTTCTTGCATGACTATCAAGAATGATTAACACAAGACTCCTAAATTAGTTGCTCAAACTCGTTTGCAAAAACTACAAACCGATCATGATTTATCGGAGAATGGAGTTTTCAATAGCTCCCTTTATCTGAAATATCTTGTATTATAACACGTGCGAAACTTTGATCTTGTCATCGTTGGGAGTGGCTCAGGATTGGATGTAGCCAGCGCGGCAGCGCAGCACGGTATGAAGGTTGCTATTATTGAAAAGGGAAGAATGGGGGGAACCTGCCTTAACAGAGGCTGCATACCATCTAAGCTCCTGATACACAGTGCTGACATCGCTGAAATAATTAAGACTTCGGAGCTTTTTGGGATCAAGGTTGACAAGTTTTCTATAGACTTTGACAGCATAGTCAAACGGGCTACTAGTATAGTCGATGATGAATCTGATGGAATCAAAAATGCATTTGCTGAAATAGACAATCCAAAGCTTTACCAGAACGAGTGCCGGTTCACTGGAGAAAAAACAATCTTAGTCGGCGATGAAACGATATCCGCAGACAAGATATTGATTGCGTCTGGAACAAGGCCGGCTATTCCGAAAATAACTGGACTAGATGGAAGCGGGTACATTACAAGCGATGAAGCATTACGTCTGCAAAAGCAGCCGCGCACGCTTACTATCATCGGCGGGGGCTATATCGCTGCAGAGCTTGCGCACTTTTTTGGCGCACTTGGCACAAGAATTAACATAATAGAATGGGGAGATATTTTGCTCAAGCATGAGGATGTCGATATTTCAAGGAAATTCACTGAAGTATTTTCCAAAAAATATGGCGTACATCTTGGTTACAACACAGAATCAGTGAGTAAGAAGAACAACAATAGCACATTTCATATCATGGCAAGAAATTCTGCGGGGAAAACACTGGAACTTGACTCTGATCAGCTCTTGATAGCGACAGGCAGGACTCCAAATTCTGATACTCTTGCGCTTGAAGACACGGGCGTGAAGACTGACCAAAAAGGCTTCATTGTAGTAGACGACTATCTTGAGACAAATGTGAAGGGGATTTTTGCACTGGGCGACGCAGTAGGACACTACATGTTCAAACATAGCGCTAACATGGAGGCCCAATATGCTTTCAACAACATAATCCACGCTCACAAGGTTCCCGTTGACTATACTGCAATGCCTCATGCAATTTTCTGCTCGCCTCAGGTTGCAGGCGTAGGCCATACGGAGCAGGAATTAAAGGAAAAAGGGGTTTCCTATAAAAAGGCGGTCTATAATTACATACACACGGCAATGGGACAAGCGATTGAAGACAGGGACGGCTTTATCAAGTTCTTAGTTTCAAATGAAGGTAAGATCCTTGGCTGCCATATTCTTGGAAGTCACGCATCCATTCTTATTCATGAAGTGCTTGTAATAATGAAAGCAGGCGACGGTACCATTAGTAGTATTGAAAAGACGGTGCATATCCACCCCGCGCTATCTGAAGTAGTTGCTAGAGGTGCTTATGCTGTTGGATAATCTGCATCTCTCTGCATTTATCTCCTTTTAATTCATGGCGAGAAAATAATAGGAAGTCTGCATTCTCACTTTTCCATCCTACACTTGTCCTCTAAGCGTTTCTGCATTGCCTTTAGGATAGTGTCCTGTAGCCCATAGAACAGAATATAGAATTCTCTGATTGATTCTACTGGATATCATAATTGGTTGCATGATACATGCTGCGCGTCTTACTCGATTTTGAGTTCTTTTCCTTTGGTCTTGCCTTTCTTTTTAAAAATTATTTCAAGTATGCCGTTTGTATAAGTTGATTTGGCTGTCTCAAGATCTGCATCTGAAGGCAATTCTATTGAACGGCGATACTTTTTGGATGCGGTCTCTGTTGTAGAT
>JBKPEN010000206.1:0-10163 GCA_046728425.1 Thermoproteota archaeon | reverse complement strand
GCACCAGCCACTTTTGAGTTTGGAGCCGATGTGGTAGGTGGTACAGGGCCTTACACATACAGGTGGGACTTTGGTGATGGTAGCGTAGAAGTTGATGATGATGTTGATCATACATTTGAAGAAGCTGGCACATATAGCGTGGGTCTTACTGTTACAGACTCTAGTGGTCAAAGTGCATCTGATAGTGTAGGAATCACCATCACAGATGAAGAACCACCAGGAGGAGAGGAGCCACCAACAGATGAAGAACCACCAGGAGGAGAGGAGCCACCAACAGATGAAGAACCACCAACAGATGAAGAACCCCTATGATCTCTGCCATATTCAGATGTTTATGTAGTAACCACCACCTGATTCACACACCTAGACTGCGCTGACGAGGATCTTTCTGAAAATTTCAGGTATAGTCACCAGTTCAGATGATTCATCCTGATAATGTATCATAGTATGTAAGAGTACACCCGATCAGCGCACGGTGTAAGCCGGAATAACCGAATGAGGATCATCAGATAATTGTTGATGGAACATCGTCTGGTACTATGATGCATCAGCTGATGATGACTCGTGGGGAAATCAAATACTGCATTAAAACATCAATGTCAACATCAAGTTGATCGAAAGTACAGAGGCAGACTTTAACTACTTTCGCAATTAAGGATGTCTGATGCGTCAATAATTTGGCCGATATGGATTCCTTCTTGATTATCGTTCAGAATCTTGAACTTGCCTCTCCCCATATGTTGAAGTTGTGCACGAAATACGTGATTAGAATGTTCAACTACACACCATGTTACCCGTTCTCCATTATCAGCCTGATATTGTTTTCTTTTGAACAACAAATCTTTATCAGCCGGAACTCTAGAACGTTTGATTTCCATATTATAATAATCTTACTGGCTAAACTTATCCTGTGATGATAAAAGAATGATGTAGCAGGCTTCCTTTAGATAATGGCTACAATATTTTCTTAGAGAGGTGTATTGATAAGAGGAAGAACCCAAAATGGGCATTAGTTTTTAACGCCAATTTGTCTTTAGTGTAATTAAGCTAGCAGCCTTGGTTTGTTTTACCAAAATTAAACTGTCATTGCAGAAGACCATAATAACAATAATGAAGATCATTGTAAGCAGCTATAGACCTTTTTATCTTCATGTCCGCTATCTGGATATTGCTACGGCTATTCGGCTGTCTTCTAGCAAGCAGTCTCTATTTCTACAGCTTGTTTTGCTGCTTCTAATAATTTTACAATTCCATAGGAATAGCTATTTGTTTGAAAGTGAGTTGTACTATTCCGTCCGTCATTGTGTATGAATACGACATCTTTGGCTCTAACGGACACTACCTCTACTAGTCTAAGAGAGTAGCAGCTTGGAATGGGAACTTACGGTTCAAATTCGACTGATTCCAGTTTCCTAATCAATTTTTCCATACTCCGCTGCGTTTCTGCAGGCATTTTTTGGATTAAAAGGAACAACAGTTAGGGCTTATACTTAAGATATATAAAGGCGGGCCACCGAGATCAAGAACTCAAGGTCATATTGCATGGATACGATGCAGAGGTTATCGATGGAATCATAATATAGCTGCGAATATTCTTACAGAATCATCAACTCATAATCTTTATCTTAATCCTAATAGTATCACTTCTTCCGTACATATTATGGGAGTTTCTTCATGGTTATCGGTTTCAGCATCTAAGGCGATAGCGCTGACAGCAGCAGTAGTAGTAGCAATTGCTATTATTCTTTCGGCTCCCAATATTACAATAACAAACGCACAACAACAGCAGCCGCCAACCATCAGCCAACCACCAGCACAGGTAACTCAGAACGGAACAACAAGAGTGTTCCAAAGTACAACAGACGGCATAAAATTGAATGTGCCAGAGGGCTGGGTAATTAATGATGTGAATAATACAGGCTCCACATTCTCAGAAGAGTCAAGGCAAGGCTATGGAATACTAGCACAACTTTGTCCACAAGAACAAGAACAGGCGGCACTTTCCAATGTCACCAGCGGAGGAGGCAACACGGTCCGTTGCCAAGGAACTGAAGGAGGAGACATCATACATATTGTTCGATATCCCGACTTGGACACTAGACTTCAGGCGGCGGCGAATAACATTACTACCACTAATAATAACAACAATGTGACAATTGACAATATTCTATTATATCATATGCAGAAGCTTGAGCAAGTTGGTTACAGAGGAATGGAGATCATGGACAATACAGATACTACATTAAATGTTACAAATGCACAGACAAACCAAACAATAGCAACAGTTCCAGCCAAGGATGTAGAAATGACATACAACACTAACTTTGCTCCTAATGAAACAAGAACAGGGTATTTCATTTTGACTGCTACAAATGAAACAGCTCCCAGCCCGGGGATGACAAAGGGATATAGCATCTTTTATGAAGGTCCTTCTACTACTGCAGAGACGACAATATCCCCTAGTAGTTTGGCACCAAGACCATTACCACAACCAGTCAAGCAGGTATTTGATTCATTTGAGTTAGTAACAGAAGCACCTACAGTAGTAGCTGCAGAACAGCCTCTTACAGTTGATATTTCTTCAAGTGACACAGAAGGAGGAGGAATTGCACCAGCCACTTTTGAGTTTGAAGCCGATGTGGTAGGTGGTACAGGGCCTTACACATACAGGTGGGACTTTGGTGATGATACTGGCAGCAGCGAAGAAGGTAGTGACGAACAAACCGTTTCGCATACCTTTGAAGAAGCTGGCACATATAGCGTGGGTCTTACTGTTACAGACTCTAGTGGTCAAAGTGCATCTGATAGTATAGAAATCACTGTCGAGGAACCAGCAACAGCAGCAGCACCAGCAGAAGAAGAAGAAGATGTAGTAGAGGAAGAAGAACCACCAGCAGCACCAGCACCACCAGCAGAAGAAGTGATAGAAGAACCACCAGCAGCACCACCAGAAGGAGAAGAGGAAGGGGAAGAACCTAATGACTCAGATTCAGATGACGGATTTGACGTAGGTGAATTCGTAGATGACTTGTTTGACAGGCTTGGAGTCAGATAACTAAAAGGCTTACCCTGAACCATAGCCAACACAAGCGGTAAAAAGAGTATATGTGCTAGCGTTCTACTACCAAAGAATTGTGCAATTGGCTTATCACAAAAGAAGGAGGGGCTAAGATATGAAGAGGGAGACTATCAATATGCAAAGAAATATGGACTACTCCGTGGTACGAATGATGCTTTGCCAGACTGACATAATGGCATAATCACTCATGAATAAGTGCTGTGCAATGGATGCTTTGGCCAAATCATCCAAGTCTACACGATGTTCTAAGAATGACTGAAATCATGCTAAAGGTAAAAACACCCAATGATCAGATGGCAAAGATCCTAACTGTCTCAGTCAGCTGTACAAGATGCAAAGCCTCTCTAACGATAAGGACAAAGATACCGGATGTAGTGCAGGCCTGAAAGGAATGCATTGGTTTACTGTAGATTTTCATAGGTACTCTTTTAGAAAGAAAAGGAAGGCATATACATCTTATTCGTAAGCGATAAAATCTAGGAGATTGCCACTGAGGCTGATGCTATCATATACCATACAGCAAACAGAATAAGCACAATTTAGTGCCATAGTTCTATATAACAGGACAAGACGCACAGGTGAGATTTGAATTGAGCCCGAGAACTGATCCAACTCTAGTCTTTAACTATCTAAAGTAGATCAAGTGAAAAGATGAGGGTTTGACATGATAATATATTTTTTAATCATGCCCGTGTTATTGATTGACTTATTTTTGATCCATTAAGTTTCTTGTGATGAGATATCGTTGTTGGCGTCGTCATTGTCATCGTCGTCGTCATTATTGTCAGTACTGCTAAGGTCATTATTGCTGTTATCATTATCATCCTCCTGACTATCGTTATCGTTATTGAGATTGTCATCGTCGTCATTATTGTCAGTACTGCTAAGGTCATTATTGCTGTTATCCAGACCATTGTTGTCGTTATTGAGGTTATTATTATTATCAGCATTGTCAAAGTATACCTCTATTACGTCATAGAGGCATTCTTGTACATCATCTGAAAACTGTTCGTCATTGTTGGTAAAGCACCCTACTATGTCAATCAAGAATCGTATTATATTATGGTCATTGTCGTTGTTATTGTTGTTAGTGTTCACATCGTCAATATTGTCGATGTTAGTATTATCCTCAGTATTGATATCAGTAATACTGTCAGTACTACTGATGTCAGTATCAGTATTACTGTCGGTATTGCTATCAGTATTATCGTTAGTGTTGTAGTTGTTAGTATTACTGTCAGTATTGGTGTCGGTATCAGTATCGGTGTTGATATTGTCCTCATTAGTGTTGTCATCGTCAGTAGTAGAAGAGCCAGTACCGCCACCATTAGGAGGTGACGTATTTGTACCCCAATCAAGGTCTGAATCATCTGCATCATTATTTGTTAATCTTGTCTGTCCACTACCATCGTCAGCATTCATGACGTATATGTCGAAGTTGGGACCAATCTCGTCATCGCTATCTCTATCACTGCTAAAAGCTATCTTTTCACCATCAGGGGACCAGCTAGGGTTGAAATCATCTGCATCATTATTTGTTAATCTTGTCTGTCCACTACCATCGTCAGCATTCATGACGTATATCTCATTGGATGCATTTTCGTCTCTATCACTGCTAAAAGCTATCTTTTCACCATCAGGGGACCAGCTAGGGGCTAAATCATCTGCATTATTATTCGTTAGACGAGTTACATCACTACCATCGTCAGCATTCATGACGTATATTTCGTCAATGTCATTGTCTCTATCACTGCTAAAAGCTATCTTTTCACCATCAGGGGACCAGCTAGCGAACTTATCAGTTGCAGGATCATCTGTAAGGCGAGTCAGTCCACTACCATCGTCAGCATTCATGACGTATATCTCTTCATTGCCACTCTCCTCATCGCTATCTCTAAAGCTGCTAAAAGCTATCTTTTCACCATCAGGGGACCAGCTAGGATTGAAATCATCTGCAGGATCATCTGTAAGGCGAGTCAGTCCACTACCATCAGCATTCATGGTGTAAATATCGAAATTGCCATTGTCTCTATCACTGCTAAAAGCTATCTTTTCACCATCAGGGGACCAGCTAGGGTTGAAATCATCTGCATCGTTATCGCTCAGATTAATTTGATCGCTGCCATCAGGATTCATGACATATATTTCGTCGTTGCCATCCGTTGAGCTGACAAAAGCTATCTGTCCATTGGGCCCAGGAAATGTGCCAGCCCATACATTCACGACATTTGTTGTTCCTGTAAGCATAATTGTTATTATCAGCAGCGCTCCTACCGTTGTTATAGGAACTGTCCTCATTTGAGCCATATTTTCTATTTTCTTTCCAAAAGAAGTAAAAGTCAAGCTTTTTGTCATAAAGATGACAATGTTATCTAACCCTTAAATATTCTGTAGTTCAGAACAGAGAAGAATGTAGCTTTATCATTAAATGAGAGAATTTTCTACTTCATTGTTCTCAATCTTTTTCTAAGTTTGGAAAATAGAATTGTTCAGCCGCTCATAGCAGAAGAGCAGAATTGAATTAAGTATTAGATACATAGTCTTAGAATTGAACAAGATAACAAGGGTGTCTAGTAATACCAACTCTCATCAATACTTCTTTCATATGACAAGGGAATACGAGACGTCTGTCTGACAACTTCCTAAAATGAGCTTAAGATAATGTCGTAGTTACCTATTTAGTAAAAATTGGACTAGTGGGATTAGAAACCGAGACCTTAGCTCAGGAGCTCGGTGCATTCCTCTATTTGGAGAGGGACAATGACATTGTTCCCCCTTTTTGTCCATGATTTATACTGGTATTGTGTTGGGGGTTTCAGGCAGCAGGCGGAGGAGGTGAGCTTACTCCTTTGCCAAAATATGCTTTGACATGAGGTCTGTATAGATAATAGATGATTATTGCGCTTATGATAATGCTGACTATTCCACCTATGTTGCCGCCAACAGTAGCAATAATCGTAATTATGTTGAATACTATGCTAATAATTGACAAGATTAGAGTGATAGTCCAAGCCCACCCTTTACCTTTCAGTAGCCCATAGGCTACAATAAATGAGACAATAGCTATAGCAACAAGTACTGCTCCTAATGCAATGCCGAGTCCACCAAGGAAAGACTGAAGACCCATAGGAGGCACACCAGCAGGTATTGGTGGGACTTGTCCTGCAGTTAAGTTTCCTTGTATTTGAGATTCATTAAAGACAGATGGAGGAAGTGTAGGCAGTACTGCACCTAGGGCGATAAGACCAATTCCAGAAACAAGCATGAAAATTCCTCCGATTATATTGAGAATTGCGATTATTGTTACGCCAAGCGGGCGTGATTTAGGGGTGCTTTGCAAGATACGGCAGTAATATCTTTCGCTTTTTAAACTACCATGTAAAAAATTTTTGCTCAAACATAGCAAAGTGTGTCATGCAAATGGGGTGAGACATTGCTAGAGGTTTTTGACCTACAACTACTCAAAATAAGCTCATTTTAATACCTTAATTAATCAGAATAAAAGGAACGGTTCGAGTAGGTTTTGACCCAGGACCTAGTCCTAAGACCTAAATGTAATATATAATAAAATAAACCACCTCATAGCTCTCAGGGAGGAGTTTGCGTGATAATAACTTGCGGATTGTGGGACCGAGAAGACTTAGCACCTTTTCGGAATTGACTACAATCTCAAGGGAAAAGATACAACGTCAAAGAAACCGTCAAATACTAAAATTTACGGCAGTGATGTTTGTATGATTTCCAGAAAAATAAGCCTCATAGTGTAATTCTTTTAACATGAAATAAAAGGTTCACATATGTCGAGTCTCTAGCAGTTCTTACCTGTATAGTGCTGAGCTTCTTTTTATGCTAGTACGATGAGCATTGCTTATGTAAAACAGACTAGTAGACTTGATTGATCATGACCCTAACAATGACGTCGTCAACTTCGGCAGTGAACGCAAAAGGAGAAGGTGCGGCTTTAGAAATTGCACGACCCTTAAAAGACCTCAAAAAATGCAAATACTGTAACTATGAGCACTGGGATGAGTTCGATTTGAAGTTACATGAGGAAATGCACAAGGAGTATTGTGAAGATAAAGAGATTATACGGCAAAAACGTCGGGAATACGAACTGATGCTCATAAGAAGATTCAATCTTAAAAAAGAGATCAGATTACTCCAGCGGAGCTTTGCCGCTAACGAAGTCAATATCAAAGACTATGAAACTGATGAAGACACAAAAGAGTTCGCTTACCAGGTTAGGGAAAGAGTATGGGAGAACAGGGCAAGGAAGGATTATCGTTCAGACACTTCCTTTGTTGGAGAGCATCTTGAATTAGGTTATTATGTACTGACAGACCGTGAAAAGGAATTAGCGACAGCCACAGCCAGTTTACATTTCTGATCTCATACTGTGAGGAGGAGGAGGCTTCTCGCGCCAGAAAAAAGTGTACTATGAGCCGATATCAGAGGAGGAGTGAAATCTGCTTTCCGTGAAAGGTTGAGACGGAGGCTGAGGCGCTGCAGTAGATCATATTTTTAATATCACTACGAGTCAGCAGCGTGGATGGCAAAACTGTTGCTAAAAGAGTTGCATATACTATTGTCGTATCTATTTATATTGTAAAACTAGGCAATCTTTTGTCTAGAAGGAACTGCCACCTGGAGTATTTATGAAATTCTATGTACTATTCAAGAATTATAGAGTATTTTAAGTCTAAAATACAATAAAATGAAAATAACTACTAACTGGTACTGTCATTAATAGATATACAGACTATAGCGGTGATTGTTCAATCTCCTTAAATATCATTATGTAGATACTGCATCCTGGTTGAGCTGACTGATCGAAAAATTAGTTGCAAAAATAAACGTTCTATATTATGCCTCAGCGGCAACAACTGCGATAGCGGGCATTTTACATCTCATTCAAGCTCTAAATGTATTGGGATTTAGTATTAATTTCTTTATATTCTTCATAATAGCAGGAATAGCTCAGCTATTCTGGGTGGTGCCAATAATAAGACGATGGGGACGACCATGGTATTATGTAGGGATTGGTGGAACAATAGTGCTGATCATACTTTTTGCAATAACCAGGATGCCGGGTAATCCAATCACTGGAAGGGGAGGTCCCATTAGTCCAATGGCACTTGCTATTGAAGTTTTGCAAGTCGCCTTTATTGGACTGACTGCTGCCATCATAATCTATGAAAGCAAGAGGAAACAACTCAGCGGAAAAACTGCATCTGAAGCAGCGTAATATAGAGAGAGACTCACATGTGTATGTATCTTATTCCAAGATATTTTTTGCATTTCGATAATAACTCAAGGACAGGCAAAGCATGACAGTACATAAAAGTGTCTGCTTGCAATTTTTGCAACCAACAAGTTCATGCCATAGTTAACCAGATTAGCAAAAATCGACTGGTGGAATTTGAATCCATGACCTAAGCTCATCAGCAGCTCTGCACTCTATCTAAAGGCACAGCTATGGAAAGAGAACCCCTAGCTCAACTCTCAACCACTTCACTTTCAGCCCAATTTTCCTGCTCTGCCCCGTCCCTGCTTTCAGTATCCTCATTCTCCTCCTAAAGTGCGAGTAACCTAGCTTATATCTATGATGATTTCGGGATTATCATCCTTGTCTATTCAATGCAGGACGCAATGAAAGAATTCTTAAAGAAAAAATGATTTAAGTTGAAGTGACTGTAGTATTGAAAGAGGATCAAATGCAGAAAGGAACGTATTATTGCTATAAACTTTTCAATGCAGTACATTTCTACTAGCCCTGTTTCTATTTGGACCATCAATAATTTTCGCTCCAGTGGTAATTATCAATCTAAAACTAGAACATTTGTATTAATTATATCTTTTCTAGGTAAAATTTTGCTGCTCTGTCTTGTATTAGTAGAATGATGTAACAGATATCCTATAATTATTTTATGATTTACTATCCATGTCTAAGGAAATCATATGGTAACTATTAGCCCTGGCGTAGCTGAAAAAGTATCAGATGACATCCTATCTTCTAATGAAGAGATACTGGCTATATCAATAATGGATATATCAGGAAATGTCCTCGCTGCTAAATCTAAAGAGTCTTTTAAACAAGCGTTTCGAGCAACTGGCGAAGGAGACAAGTATGGCGGTACTCTTGCAGTTGCAGCCCTTGCTGTGGCAAACGAAGTTAAAGATGTCGTTGGAGAAGCTCAAGCTATTATCACCATTTATAAACACTGTAAAATGATGTTGCTACCTATACCATCATCCCAAATATTGGTTGGATTTGTACTTCAGCGCTCAGTTAATGCAGAAGGTTATAACATTGCTAACACGATTGAAAGATTATTGGCTGATGCCGTTAAATCACAACAGTAACCTTTGTATGTCATAAAGAAATTCCTTCTATCCGATTTGCTAAAGGCATTGCTAGATGTTTTGTACGGCAATAGCCTCAAATTAAGTTCAATCTAATACTGCAATTTCCCGTAGTAAGAATGGACAGGTGGGTTTGAACCCAAAGACATTGCCTGCCATGCAGAAGAAGTTTGGATAAATGTTTTTGACTAATTATTCAGAGCCTTCTATCCGCAGGAGAGAAGATAATAGATTAAGAAAGAAAAAACAGAGGAGCTGGTTATCCATATTTCATTTGTATCACCCTAAACATGGGAGATATCAAAGTGCTAAGAAATGATATTTCATATATGCAATAAAGCGTACTGTGCAAAAAGGTAAGAGGAACAAAATAGATAGCTGCGTAGGAGCCATTTCGCAAGAAGAGACAGATTTAAGAAGTATTTCTTCTTCATTCTATGAAATCAGGTTATTACGAGATCAAAAAGAGAAGGGTTTGGCATGATATTTTTAATCATACCCATCTTGCTTAGAGAGCTATTCTCTTATTTTTCAGATTTATGATGCGAGGAGGCTTCCGATGCCGTTGCCCATACCGAGCCGGTTACCGTTGCTGGTGCTGGTGCTGGTGCTGCTACCAGTGTTGCTGTCGTCATTGTCGTTGCCCATACCGAGCCGGTTACCGTTGCTGGTGCTGGTGCTGGTGCTGCTACCAGTGTTGCTGTCGTCATTGTCGTTGCCC
>JBKPEN010000146.1:0-1621 GCA_046728425.1 Thermoproteota archaeon | reverse complement strand
AGAAGCTGCAAAGAAAAAGCTACGAGCTGTGCTAAGAGTCGTCTCGGAGCCCGTTGCTAAGAACATTTCTGAGCAAGCTAAAAAGCTTGATTCTGGCATACACTTGTATACCACATATGACGAAGAGCTAGATGACGACTATCATATTGCTATTGGAGAAAAGGCAATCGAGTTTGACAAAGACTTAGTTTATCTTGCGCTTCTTTCAAAGGACCAAGGCATCAGAGTTATAGTATTTGCTGGAGAAGTTGCATGCAAGAAAGTCAAGGCCAGTGCAATTGCAAAGCAAGTATCCAGTAAGCTAGGTGGTTCAGGTGGTGGCGACAATCGCTTTGGGCAGGGTGGAGGCAAATCAAAAGATAGGATAAAGGAAGCACTACTTTTGGCTGAAGAGGTATCTAGGAAACCGTGAGCGCCCGTATAGACTGGAATTCGATAGAGACAAAGTGGATCGAGAGGTGGGAGAAGCAAAGGATCTTTGAATCAGACCTAGACAGCAGTAGGGAAAAATACTTTGTTACAGTAGCCTATCCTTATCCAAATTCGCCCCAACACATTGGCCATGGTCGGACTTATACGCTTGCAGATACACATGCTCGCTATATGAGAATGAGAGGTTACAATGTACTTTTTCCTATGGGATTCCACTACACCGGCACCCCGATCCTTGGTATGTCTCGAAGGGTTGCAGCAAGTGACGCTGAGCTAATGGAAACCTTTCACACGGTTTACAAGCTATCAGACGACGTCATAGCAACATTTGTTGAGCCAGTCAAAATAGCAAGCTACTTCCACCACGAGATCAAGAAAGGGATGAAGGAGATGGGTTACTCTATTGACTGGAGACGAGAATTTACCACGATTGACAGAGTATATTCAAAGTTCATCTCGTGGCAATTTAGGACTCTTCAGAAAAAGGGATTGATAGTACAGGGTTCCCACCCGGTTGGATGGTGTCCGAGGGACCAGAACCCTGTTAGCCAGCATGATACAATAGGAGACGTAGAGCCAGATTTCAATGAGTATACCGTAATCAAGTTTAAGTTCAGTGGCGGCGGTGGTGGTGATAGTGACGATAACGATCTTGTTATCCTGCCAGCCGCAACGCTCAGGCCAGAGACACTTTTTGGAGTGACTAACATATGGGTCAACCCAGAGGTTGACTATGTACAGGCTCAAGTTGATGGCCAGAAATGGATAATCAGCAAAGAAGCAGCAAGAAAGCTGGAGTTTCTTAATCACAAGGTGGAGATCATAAAGACAGTCAACGGCAGCAAAATGATCGGATGCAATGTTACCAACCCTCTCAGTAGCGTTTCTGTCCCGATATATCCTGCGAACTTTGTCGAAGCCGATAGCGGCACTGGAATTGTAATGTCAGTGCCAGCACACGCGCCATATGACTACCAAGCCCTTGAAGCTCTAAAATCAGACAAAGAACTTCAGCAAAGATTTCATATTTCACTTGACAATTACAATGTTAGGCCTATCAAAATAATCCAATCTGAAGCGTATGTTAGTGGTGTCCCAGCTGCCGAGGCAATCGAGCAGGCCATCGATTTTAGCCAAAACAAAAATGATGATGATAACGACGACGACAAGCGACTGGAGAAAGCGACAA
>JBKPEN010000231.1:0-2514 GCA_046728425.1 Thermoproteota archaeon | reverse complement strand
TAACTAGGCAATGGCTTCAACATCCTCTTTTTTCATTTTCCTTCTTGTCGTTCTGTTTGTTTTGTCTCTTAGTATAATATTGTTTGAACTTTCACTAACACGAATCTTTTCCATTGTCTTATGGTATGATTATGCATTTATGGCAATTTCTATAGCTTTTTTTGGCCTTGGAATTGGCTCGTTTATGATACATATCCAGAAAAACAACAAGCTTAATACACCAAAAAAGAAATCAACGATCGAGCTCCAGTTTGGTTTTTCATTCCGAATAGTTCGATATGCAATTGCATATGGAATCTCTGTGCCAGTATTTATCTTCTTAATTGGCTACATCCCAAGCGATACTTCATATATCTACCTGTTTTATCTAATTTCTTCTGTTCCTTTCTTTTTTGCTGGAGCAGGAATGGCATTAGTATTTTTGGCAATGTCTCAAAAAATAAGTAAATTATATTTTGCTGATTTAATTGGAGCTGCGTTGGCCACAACTATCTTGGATCCAATTATGCAATCATTTGGTGCTGGATCCGCTCTTTTACTAATCTCAGCTGTCGTTGTTGGAGTTTCCGCTTGCAGTTATTTTGTTATGGTGAGGAGGATGAGGATTACAGGGCGTCAGAGAGGCCAAGAAGAAAAAACTTCATACCTTAATCCTCAGCCAAATGCAGAAATAGATAGAAAGGAAGTTATCGTGAAGCAGCAGAATAGATTTAATGTGCTTGCTGCAATTACCTTTTCAGGCCTAATGATATTGTTTATTGTTAATAGCGCATCAAGCATAAATATTTTTGAGATAAAGCCTGGTATGAGTAAGGGTTTATACTACCAGCTAAATCATCCTTCTGAATTTCAGCATTTATCAGAAGAGTGGAACTCATTTTCTCGAGTTGACGTTACTCATAAAATAGCGATACAAGAAGGAGTCAATAATATTCTTAATACTACACTTCCAATCGCTAGCAGCAAACAGTACAACAACGATAATAGGAGTGATAGCAGTAGCAACGGTGTCATTACTATTGCTGACACGGATAATGCTATGTCTCATGAACTAGCTTCAATAATTATTGATGCTGACGCTGCCACACCAATATATCGATGGGACGGCTCTCAAAGTGATATAGCTTGGATACAGAAATACATGGACTATTTGCCTTATGAAATGATAAATGCAAATAATACCCTTGTTATAGGCAGCGGGGGCGGCGAGGACATTTTGGTCGCACTTTCCGGTGGTGCAGACGACGTTACTGCAGTAGAATTGAATCCCCTAGTAGTAGCAGCAGCAAAAAGTTTTGATAGCGAATCTGGAAACATCTATAACAACAACAATGTAAAGTTGATTATTGACGATGGGAGACGATTTATCAGCTCTTCTACTGAAAAATATGATGTCATAGTACTAAAACTAGTTGATTCTTGGGCTGCACAACTTGCTGGAGGATATGCTCTCTCCGAGAATTATCTCTATACTGTCGAAGCATTTCAACAATACTTTCGACATTTGGATAAAGATAACGGAGGCATGCTCGTAATGACTCGCTGGAATTTTGAGCTACCAAGGCTTATGCCCTTGATCGTTGATTCTCTTGTAAAAGAAACAGGAAAGAGCCGAGAATCAGTTGCAAAACATGTAATGGTAATTGAAGATAGACCAGGCCTCTATTTTGGACGCTCTGATGATAATCAAAAATATTATCCTACTTTGGTAATGATAAAATCAACTCCATTTCTAGACGGTGAGATCGCCATGATAAAAGAGAAGGCAGAGGGAAACCAATCAGAAATAACCATGCTAGCTGACACCTATGTAGCAGAGCCATTTGACAAATTATTCAATAATGATAATACCATCTACGATGAATACTTCTCTACAACTGTGGCATCTAATCCAACAATCCCAAGCGACGATTCACCATTTTACTTTGCAAGAGAACAGATTCCAAAACAGATGATAATCTTGCTTATAACAGTCGTGGCCATTTCCGGAATTCTATGTGCATTGCTGATGTATCATGCTAGAAAAACAAGAGTAAAATTCTATTCTAGATCTTCCTATTATGTCTTGTTTGCAATCTTTATTGGTGTCGGTTTTATGATTTTGGAGGTAACCTTTATTCAAAAGTTTCTATTGTTGCTTGGAACTCCAATAATGGCTCTAACTGTAATACTATTTACGGTTCTTTTCTCCAGTGGAATAGGATCTTATATTGCTGGCAAGATTTTTAGCACAAGACCGCATAGGGCTGTACTAACGTCAATTCCAATTCTTGCAGGTATTGTTATTATTTATTTTCTTTATTTACAGCAAATAATAGAATCTACAATCAGTATGGAATTGCCATACCGGATTGTACTTACGTTTGGGCTATTATTTCCTGCAGCATTTTTGATGGGATTCCAATTCCCTTCTCTTATTAAAATGGCATCATTGCTTACAATCCAAAACAAGAATAAGATGGTATTTCAATATGATGACAATTACCTCGATAACAAGAACAATAATACGACTCT
>JBKPEN010000299.1:0-6536 GCA_046728425.1 Thermoproteota archaeon | reverse complement strand
GTCATTGCTGGTGTCAACCTCTTTATAGCTGTAAGCTGTTTGCCGTCAGAAATAATATTGACCCATCCCTTTAGCACTATTGTGATTCCATGCTCCTTTGCCAATTTACGCACATTTGATGTCATTTCCTCCTTGCTTGATCCCGGGTCGCTGCCAAAGAGCCTTTTGTACTCTCCCGAGTGCGGCGTGACGATAGTTCCAGTATTTGAAATCTCTTCTAAAACCTGAGGGATGAGAGCCGAAGCATCAAGTAAAATTTTTGTACCTGCTTGCCTTAGCTTTCTTACAAGCGTAATTAGCGCCTCAGGTTCGAGGCTCATCCCCATTCCTATTGAAGCAGAGTCTACTTTCTTTGGCAGCATCGCCATGAGCCGATTTGCCGAACCTTTTGTGAGCTTATCGTCAGGCAAGGGAAGGGCAATTATAGCAGGAGAAAATGACCTAACGGCAGTAATAATAGTACGTGGTACTGCGGTATAAACCAAGTCAGCACCAGAACGCAAGGCGGCCATTGTTGCAAGTACTGGCGCTCCATGGTAGAATCGGCTCCCGCCTGCTACGAGCACTGTGCCATTATCCCCTTTTCTAGAGTAGAATGTGCGGGGTGGCACCAGTTGCCTTATGAGCTTGGCTGTCACGGTGGTGATTGTTGCTGATGACAAAAGTTTTCTATACAGTACTATTTTGTATTTACATTAATCAATAAACTTTGCCCAATTATTACCCTTTTATTCAAAAACGATCTGCTGCAGGAAGAAAAAAGAGGATATAACGATATATTTAGTACCTGTTCTGGTCAAGGCTCAATAAAGTCCTAGTCCAAATAGCAGCAGATGTGTGTGTGTGTGTATGTAGCAAGAGCAGAGAGTGTCTACTAGCTTGGCTCTGCATGTATTGTTACAATCGACCTAGGATATTTTATCCTAATATCTTTTTCAATCTCTGAAACGCGTTCATGGATCTGTTCTATAGTCATCTGGCTGCTAAATGAGCAATTTACGTCAATTTTCAGGATATTTTCTGATGTTCTGTATATTCCAATCCTATCCACCTTTTTGACACTACTGCTTGTACTGCCAAGGACAGACTTTCTTATAACATCGTATATTGTGCTGTCTGAAATCGGTTCCATTCCAACAACATCTGGCATTACGGGCTCTAGGTGCACAGTTATATTTTCAATCCCGGTCAGCTGGTTCTTTATAGAGTCTTCAACTGCATTGGCTATTGAATGAGCCTCGACAAGCGTTGCCGATCTATTGACTTGAATGTGCAGCGATGCGTCCATCAAATTACTGTTAGCAATTTTTGAAATAATGACATTGTGCACCCCTCTCACCCCACTAACTTGGGATGCTGCGCTTTCAATCGCCAACTCTGGCGGCATGTTTACGCCGAGCACAGGTTCAAAGTGCACAGTGATATTCCTTGGCTTTACGTGCAACCCTGAATCAGTGAGGCTCTTGGAAATATTGTTCTCAACTTTTGCGCTAATATTATGTGCGCTCTCAAAGCTTATTTCTGCTGGAAGTGTTATTGTTGTTTCCACAAAAATTTCACTTCCCACTCGACGCATCTTGACATCATCCGATCGTAACACTCCTTCAGTTTGATTTGCTGCCTGCTGTACTGTTCTAACAAGGCGGGGAGATATTACGTCTGTTAACTCCATTGCATTTTGGTACGCAAACCTAACGCTAAGATATGAGAGGAAGATACCAAGTATGATTGCTGCAATAGAGTCGCCGTACCCAAAGCCTATGGTAACAAGCCATAGCCCTACAAGTGCTACTGTGGTTGAAGCAAGATCTGCAAATGCATGGTAAAAGTCAGCCTTCAATGTAGTTGAGCCTGTCATCTTTGCTGTAGTCTTTTTCATTGCCCTACCAAGGACACTTATCCTAAAGCCATCTACAGCCAAAGTATAGCCTACTGCTGCAAAACCGATTGTGCCTGGAGTAACAACTACTCCTCCTCCTCCTCCTGCTGCTGCCAAAGTCGAACCTATGTAGAGAGAGAAAAGTCTAGTGGTTGCCTCATAGATGAAAAATATTGCAACTACAAAAAGCGCAATGCCGCCGATTAATCCTCCAATGGTCTCGATCTTGCCGTGTCCATAAGTATGGTCGACATCTTTTGGCTTGAGTGCAAGTCTGACTGCTATTATCAATACTGCTGTGACTATTGCGTCGAGCAGTGCATGAGTACTGTCTGTTATCAGGGCGAGGCTATTTGTGAAAAGTCCAGCAGTAAATTCAAACACAAAAACAGATGCAATAGCCGCAAGGGACATTCGCAAAGCGCTTCTCTTCATGGCTTCAACATCAGATATTGTTGTTGTTAACCACCGCCGTCGTTGTTGTCGTCCCGGTCCTGCCACTGTCAATAAAAATAGGGGGAGTTTATTATTTAGGCATTTACGTTTCCACTAACTAGCAAAATTAGTACGAGGTAAAATCAATAATAATACTACTATTACTGACAGTAACAAACTACGACTAATAATAATAATAAAAAGTAGTGGGGGAATCTAACTGAAGTCCATCTGACTTTTTAGATTCTTGTATCTGTTTCTGACGGTCACTTCTGTAACGCCTGCTGCTTCAGCAATATCTGTTTGAGTCTTAGTCTCGCCGGTATTGAGGCATGCGAGATATAGCACGGATGCTGCAAGTCCCATTGGATCCTTGCCTGCAGATATTCCACTTTTAGTCACATCCTTCATTATATCCATGGCGATGCGCTTGGTGCGCTCACTTAGACTGGCTTTGTTTGACACCTTCACTATACATTTTTGCGGATCAACCAATGGGATTTTGAGATCAAGTTCCATCACAACCAGTCTGTATATTCTTGCTAAATCTTTACGCTTGATGTTACCAGTTTGTGCAATGTCCTTTAGGGTTCTAGAGGCACCAGTCTCTCTACATGCAATGTAAAGTGCTGCCCCTACCATTGCAGATATTGTTCTTCCTCTGACAAGGCCCCGTTCCTGCGCCTTTCTGTAAATGTAGGCAGTTTTTTCAATTACTGCGTCTGATACTCCTAGCTTGTCTTTGAGCCTGTCAAGCTCAGAGAATGCTTGCCTCAGGTTTCTGTCAGTAGGAGTGTGAGCCTGTGTACGAAAATCCCAGGCTCTGAGTCTACCCATCGTCGAGCGCATTGCACCATCTAATACGCGGCCGCTGGCATCCTTATCAGTTTTACCTATTACAGTAGACAGACCCATATCGTGACGGGCTAATGAGCGGGGAATTCCTGTCCTGCTCCTATCATTTACCTCTTCAGAGGTAAAGGCACGCCATTCGGGGCGGCTTTCCTGAGCTCGGTCTGATAGTACAAGACCGCAATTCCTGCAGATGATTTCGCCCGATTCTGGATCTGTGACCGTCTGATCGGATTTGCATATACTACATAACATTGCGGTTTGCATGTTGCTAGAATTAGGTAACAATATTATGTGCATTCAATCTAATAAAGAATACTGATCTATAAGAATTTTTTATATAAAAAATATTGTAATAGGAATTGCATTATAAAATGCTATTTCTTCTAATTTTTTTAGAAAGGTATGCTTTTCGCTCATATCTCGCACTGCAGAAATGGCACTTCTAGCCTAGGACACCAGATTCTTTTAACTAATAATAACCTACTAGACATTTCTTGGTATATATATACTCTTGTTAAATGTTCTTTCTCCTGGCCAAATTTTTCATTTTTTCCACTTCTTCGCTTCTGCTACAAGAGGGAGCCAAAAGTGCTACATGGTTTCTTTATCTGCAATGACAGATATAGACAGAAAGCAAGGACCTTCTTCTATACCGTAGTTACTTTTTTTATTCCTTTAGCCGGTAACCTTGCTGAGGCAATTAGTGGGACACGACGCTCAAGTTTATGCAATGGCATACTACTATAGTCTGGCAGATCAAGTCGTACCGTCTTGTTCTTGAATATAGCATAGGTCTTCCCGTCATATGTACACTTGATTATTGGGAGAGTCTTCATGCGTACTGCAACATCTGCTACTTTGTAATATTCTATCAACCTGCGACTTTCATATACTGTCTCATTCTTTCTCCTAAACCTTTTTTTGCCCATAAACTTGAATGCAAGTATTATGTGTCTCTCGGGGTAAATGCCAAACATCTTGCGAACTATTAAACAGCGCTCTATCTGGTCCACCGGCACATAAAGGATATCACTTGTTCCTGATTTTGCCTCAATAGTTAGCAGGATACCGGCATCGTTGTTAACTGCCACAATATCTGGAAGACCTGTACTGCTGCCGCCCAGTCGCCGGGCTCTCCACTTGCCATTATTTAGCCTCTGAACAAGAGTATGCTCAAAGTTGTAGCCTCGGCTGCGCCGTATGTTTCCCAATCAGATATACCGTTGTTTATCTCATATCTTTAAATTTATCTGTAGTAAGTGTTTTTATTTTAAATTGCCACAAAATAGATGGTAGAGTGTTTATGGAAATGTCGTCATCGTCATCATCAACACCGTCTTTATCATCAACGTCACCGTCAGGCATACAGGGCTCCCTTGAAGATATAGACAAAAGCCTCAAGGATGTACAAGATAGGCGTGAGAAATTGATCAAAGGTACCCGCGACGTCGTTATGTTATGCAGCAAATCAATAGTAGCTATGCATCACAGCCAGCTTGAAGATGCAAAAAGCAAGATGGATCAGGCAAAGACAATGCTTGAAGAGTTTAGAAAATATGCAGGAGATGATCTCTATCGGTACATAGCGGTGGCAGAGCAGGAGCTTGTAGAAGCATATGCATTGAAATCTGTGATGGATGACAAGCCAATGCCATCTATGAAAGAGCTTGATGTCACAGGTGAGTCATATCTTACAGGGCTACTTGACTGCGTAGGCGAGATAAAGCGACTTGTTTATGATAGAATGCGCTCTGGGAAGGGGAAGGATGCTGAAAAATTATTTGCAACAATGGAAGAGATCTATAATACCATATACCCATTTGCCGTATATGATAATATTGTGTCTGGCCTGCGCAAGAAACTTGATGTTGCAAGGATGCTGATTGAAGATATTAGGGCAACTGTGACAGAGGAAAGCAGGAGGAAGGCGTTGATAGAAGCAGTTGGTGGGTTTGAAAAGAAGATGTCAAAAGAAGAACATGAAAAATTATGATAAGTTTTGACTTAGCTGTTGCAAAATGGAAGCGTATTGGTTCAAATTTATGTATATATATGTCTCCAGTGGAGGTATCGATACGGCAGTACATGCCTGATGAAAGTTAGCCACTTTGCCTAAAATATACAATTATTCCAATAGCAGAATCCAAAATTTGCTGATTCTCGGATTGCCGCATTGAAGAAAATGCAGGATATCAAATGGTTAGTACCATCAAGACTAACTAGGTTGCCTCACTATTCGCATTTCGATTTGTCTGATAATTCTGTATTAGTTGCGAGCTTTTCCCAGACAAATCGATCGGATGAACTATTTATTTTATCTCTAGGGGATCGAGCCGTCAAGCCCATATTCAAAGTAATGAGGACTTATGAATTCAGTTGTGCTGCCGCCGTCTAGTACAAAGCCAGTTCCTATCCATCTTTCTTCATTATCAGTTGCGTTTACGGCAGACGTTCTGGCGTAGTCGCCCCATTCATCTGTCTCGGGTCGATTGGTTCCATTTACAGCATAACGCATATGCCAGGAGATATTCCCGCCTTCATTGTCAGGAACGCCTACCCCCACTGCGCTTCCAGGGTACAGTCTAGTCAAGTTGCCCCCTCCAAAGGCCGCTACTATGCCAACCATATCATTGTCGGGCGAAACATACGCAAAAGCCCAGTCGTGATCATTGCTCTTCAGAGAGGGTCTGCCTAAGTAAGTCATGTCAGATACATTAAAGGAGGCGGCGTCAACATAAGCGTAAGGGATACCACCTCCTGCAGGGACATTCCATATGAAACCTATCACATTGCCTATTTTCCATCCACCAGTGATTCGATGATCTGAATTGCCGCACCAGTTAAAATTGTCTGGGGTAATGCAGCTAAAGGCATTTGATTCATTCCAGCTATCAATATCTCTATCTATCCATCTGATAATAGTTGAATTGTCTCCCCAGAAATAAAGCCTCATAGCACTGCCCGCAGACTCGGTTATATGAGTAGCCCAGTACAGAACATCATCTGCCCCCTGTACTGCGGTAAATACCTCTGCAGGAGGTAAAGAATACATAAACTGTATAGGAATCCTTGACCCGCCACTGGCCAGAGCATCTCTTTCGATTCTCATCATTATCGGGCCCTCAAATTTTCCCTCACTTTGACTTGAGCTAAATTTACTAAACCTGTCGACACTGATATAAACAAATTTTTCTGTGAGGAAAAGCTGTGGATAATCAAGTACATTGTTTGTCCATGAAGAATTGATGGCATTTGCACTTATCTCATAGAATGTCCACCTCGCTGTGTCGCTTGATACACCGATAGTAATATTATTTACTTCACCGAGCTCTGGAGAGTCAGTACTATTACTGTCTCTTATACACAT
>JBKPEN010000200.1:0-3236 GCA_046728425.1 Thermoproteota archaeon | reverse complement strand
TTTCGTTCGAATCTCACAATGTTTAAAGCTGAGGGTAGCGTTATACAATTACAGCTACAAAGAAGGATGGCTGTAAAAACAGTTGACAGGACCTTTCTCCAAGGGCAAAGTGCTGAACTATTTCGCGCTGCAATCAAAAGTCAAGCAACTCGCGATCAATATGAAAGAAGGCTAATCGGCTTTTCTCAAGAGGATGGATGCAAGTTCTCCTGATGCATTTGTTAAATTTGCAAGAAATAATCCTACACTTGCTGAAAATAAAATAATTGCATTCTATCATCTAAACGAGCAAGAGCTGACAGTGGTGAAATTATTGTATTTTTACTGAATGAACTGGGCAGCATGAAGGCTTGACTCTCCCCATCCCTTGTCGGTAAGGTTTGCATCGGTAAGAACCGCAATCCTCAGGGCTGATGTTCTTGGCATGTTGTTATCCAATAAGTCTCATTGCAACATCAGAGGGTAAGCATATACGAGAGAAGATCCCGATTGCAACAGTAATTGAACCTAATGCAATGACAACATACTGCTGCTTCTTGTGTGCACTATTATTCTCCTTCGCATCTGCCATTAGATCATTCCTCTAAATGAAACGAATGATGATGTGCTCACTAGCTGTACTATCCGAGCCTGCTGTAGGATCGCAGACGATGCTACCATCATGCGGTCATACACATCCTCTCGAAACTAGCAAATCATCAATTGGTAACAACTTGTCCTATAAATTAGTGACACTGTGTCATGATCCAAAGAATCTTCCAACAAATATGATCCGATGTAATTCTGAATAAAGGGAGAGAGATTGTGGCTAGCTAAGTGGTAGCTTCTTTCTTCTTCAATGGGAGGCGGCGTCCTCTGGAACTATTGTTAGTTCGGTTAATTTTTCAGATCTGAGAACAGCCAACTTTACAGCTTTGCCAATCAGCTCTTGTGTCAGCAACCGCTCTATGTCATGTAAACTTCCGACTTTATTTCCGTCAAGGCTCAATACTACATCACCTATTAGCAGACCCGCCTTCTTTGCAGGGGAATTGGGTTCAACCGAAACGATCATTAGCCCCGAATCCTGACTCATTCCTGCCTGCCTTGTTACCTCTTCTGGAATGGAGATAGGGTATGAAGTAATCCCCAAATATGCGCGTCTAACCCTTCCGTAACTCTTTAGATTTTCTACAATTCCCTTGATCTTGCTTGTTCGGATTGCAATACCTCTGGAAGATACGTAAAAAGCGTTCAAACCTATCATCTTGCCACTTATGTCTACCAATGGTCCTCCAGAGTAGCCAGGATTCAGCCGGGCATCCGTTATGACCACGTTGTTCATCATCGTCCTTCCCCACCAGCCCCTCACAGAGCTCCTCGATGATGTGATGATCCCTTTCGTTATGCTTGCCTGCTCTCCAAAGGGATTGGCAAGAGCAAGTACAATCTGACCTGCCTTTAGATCTTCGCCGCTATCAGGAATTTCAATTGGTTGCAATGCCTTGCCGCTCTTAGCCGTCGTATTGCTGATTTTCAATAGCGCAATATCCGAGTAAGGGTCCTTGCCGACCACGTCTGCATGCATGACGCTCCCAAGCTCTTGGGAGCTTATCTGAACTTCTCTGAAACCCTTGACGACATGGTAGCATGTAACGATGTAGCCATCACTGCTCCAAATGACGCCTGAACCGCCTGCTCCACCTCCAAACATTCGTCCCGTTTGTACTCCCACCACAGAAGGCGAGACCTTTTCTGCAACACTTACTATTGCATCAGACAGAGACGTTAGTGTGCTTTGAGGAGATTCGTTATTTTTACTCAATCATAGTTCACCTGCATGTATTATCTATGGATAGTGTACTATTTGTTGACTAGCAAGATTAGTAACCCGGTCAATCAATACTCGTAATGCTAGATTTTTCCTTGTTTGAACCTCAATTGATGCAGGGTTAGGCCACTCGATTCTTTTCCATCTTCTTCATAATTTCCTCCCTGATTAGGGAATGTCTGAGATGTGTAGAGGCTAGCACCTCCCGGTTCAGGGATATTTCGACAGACTTGACCCCCTCAACATTCTCAAGCGGACGGGTGTTGGTTATAATATCAGCCAGAGAGTTTTCTCTGCAAAGAACATATTTCATTGGTAGTTCCTGAATATTGCGTAACAGGGCGGCCTCACCCATTATCCTTCGGGTTTCGTTCATGCTGACCTTCCCAGTAACTACCAGTGGATATATTAGCTCGCCTGAATCTGCCAGCATTCCTAGAGAAGGCGCAAAGGAAATTGTGATCTCTTTTCTTGATTCTCTGAACAGTCTTCTGCCAGTGATACGCCAGCTAACAATGGGCCTTCCAATCCTGTTAAGCTCATTTGTCGGTGTGTCTATAATGGTTCTGCTTATGATGTATGAGATAATACCGCTATTGACAAAACTGTTGAGACCTTGGCTGACTAAGAAAAGATTATTCTAACCCCGCCTCATTTTTGTTGGTCTTGCCAAGCTGCATATCCGACTTTTAACATCTGATAATATTGACAAAGCCGCTTACTTTTGATGTATCTGGGTTAGTTCTCTAGGTTTTAATTAGCAAATAGAAAATTTTGACTTTCTTATTGTTGTTAGACCAAAAAGGGCACCTAGGTAGGATTTGCATTATAGATTATGGCATTGGCGCCTTGTGGGACGATCGCGACGGCGATATCATTCTCGAGAACTTCTAAAGGCGCGCTTATGCTGAAACATTTGACCAAAGGCTACTATATGCCTACAACGATCAGACAGTCAATTTCAAAGATGAGTTAAAGGCCGAACCTTCGCATATTGTTTTCAAATCGATAGTACTGCTACTAAAGAATTGTATTTTTTTGTTTCGAGTAAAGTTTGATGATCTGCTCCATTAGTTGATGTGACGCCCTGATGGCGCTGCTCAAATCTTTACTATTATTATTATTATTATTATTATCTTGTAGTTTGCCTTCTATGCTTAGCGACGAATCTGAAAAAAGGGCATCAATCTGAACTTTGCCATCCACTGTCAGCCACTTTAGAGTTATGCTGCTTTCTGTCTCTGAACATCCGAACCAACGCAGCATTCCGAACCATTTTCCTTGAAGGCCAGAAAGAATAGATTCCAAATCTACGTCCTTTGGAAGGATTGTCTGGATCAGTGGAATAACATGTACAGAAGATGGAATGTAGCTTAATGGAATTGCAAAATGATGTTCTTCTCTCACATTATCAGCGACGCGATAC